>CATLZI010000119.1 GCA_950063125.1 uncultured Porticoccus sp.
CAGATTGTGCTGATGACAAATGCTTGCGCATCGATAATGCAGCAGAGAGGTCTTCAGCAACCAACACACCAGTTAATAATGACCGGGCCCACTCACCAGTAACTTTGCTGGCCAGAGAACTGGCTAATGCCGGTTGAATTACCTCAGTTTCAGTCCGGTCCAGCAAAACCAGGTGACCTTTGCCAAAACTGTCAAGCTGATGACTCATCGAGGTGAAATCATCGACACAAACCGCTTGCAGGTAATTACCCAGCACTGTTTCCACAGCCGTTTCCCAACCCGGCTCCACCTGTAAGGTTTCTGCCAGTTTCGGGTGTCCAGCCAGTTCCTGGTTCTCGATCCACTGTTGCTGGTCGCCCTCGCCGCCTAATGCAGCCTGTTGCAGCGCCTCCAGCGATGACTGTCTGCCAAGCATGGACTGAAGCTGACCCCGCTGTTGATCCAGCTCAGCGCCAATTTCGAGACTTTTCTGGCGTGTATTTTCAACCTCAATATTCAGGCTATCCAGACGTGCCTGCTGATCCCCGAGGGCCAGCTCGACCTCCGCCAGCTGCGCCTGTACCAAGGCAATTTCTTCCTGCACCGGACTGTCGCTAAGGCCCTGATATTCCTGTTGCACTGTCTCTATCCGCTCGGCCAGTCGACGCAACGCCTGTTCCAGGTGTTGAATACGGGACTGCTCTACTTCCGCCTGCTGACGGGGCTCGCCGGACTTGAGATTGAATTCGTCCCACTGGGATTGCCAGGCCTGCATGGTCTCCTCAGCCTGGGATAACACACTTTGAGAAAGCTTCTCGGCGGCATTCGCCTTTTCCAGCTGAGGCGCGATTTCCAGCAACTCACTCTGCCACCTTTCAGCCTTCTCGCGATCGACACGCAGATGCTCTTCGGATTCAGCAAAATTACGGTCCGTCTGCATCAGGTCCTGTTGCAGTTCGCGGGCGCGATCCTGCACATGCTTAATGGCCTGCTCGATTCTTGCCACCTCAGCGCCAATGCTGTAATAGCGCCCCTGCACTTCGTTAAACCTGTCACCCGACTCCGTGTACTCGGTACGGTGACGCTCCACCGCCGTATCGCAAGCACTACGTTCCGTAACCAGTGCCTCGACCTTTAACTCAAAACCGGAAATGACCTGGCGGCGCTCGACAATCTGATCCTCCAGCAATCGCCAGCGAAGCGCTTGCAACTCTGCCTTGATTCGGCGCTCCTCCTTTTTGAATTCTGTGTACTTCTCAGCGGCCTGGGCCTGACGCTCCAGTCGGCCCAGTTGCCGGCCCAGCTCTTCGCGGATATCGGTGAGACGCTCCAGATTTTCCTGTGTGCGACGGATGCGGTTTTCTGTATCCCGCCGGCGCTCTTTGTATTTTGAAATCCCCGCAGCTTCTTCAATATAGACACGCAACTCGTCGGGGCGCGCTTCAATCAAGTTGGAAATCATGCCCTGCTCAATGATGGCATAGCTGCGCGGGCCCAGCCCGGTACCGAGAAATATGTCCGTGATATCCCGTCGACGGCATTTGCTGCCGTTCAGGTAGTATTGGGATTGGCCATCTCGGGTGACTTTGCGCTTGATGGAAATTTCACTCCAGCTGGCATACTCACCACCCAGGGTGCTATCGGAGTTGTCAAAAACCAGCTCAATCGAAGCTTGGCCCACAGGCTTCCGCCCGCCGGAACCGTTAAAAATGACATCGGTCATGGACTCGCCGCGCAAATGTTTGGCAGAACTTTCACCCATGACCCAACGCACTGCATCAATGATATTGGATTTGCCGCAGCCATTCGGACCAACAACGGCACAGAGATTGCTCGGAAAAGACACTGTGGTCGGGTCAACAAACGACTTGAAGCCTGCCAGTTTGATACATTTGAGGCGCATGATGTCTCTTTTTAATGGCATTCCTGCCAGAAGTTTTATTGCATTGACAACCGTATCAGCCGGGTGTTATCGAGCGACTGGAAAACTGCGATTTTACACAGCTGGACAGCGTCCACAAGCAACGGTGATTCTATAATTTCCTGTCGATAACAATGGTTGCAGCAATGCCCTGTTTTTTCATGGAGAGGACCTCGCTGGCACCTTCCAGGTCACCTGCTGACGGAGCCACTGAACCCGTCATTGAAACCCGGGCCACCACCTCAACTTGATCAGCCGAAGAGAGCAACTTACCGTTGGGCATTGCCATTGAATCATCCAGAGTAACGGTGGTTGGCAGGTCAGCCACCTGTAATCTGGCCACTGCCAAAGGCATTGGTGAGCCCTGCCATTCCCGGGCAAATACATAAATCACTTGTCCTGAATCGGCAGTCAGCTCCGGTGCCAATGAGACGCTTACGCGCAGGGAGGGCAAGCTATCTCCCATTTGTTCACGAGCGCGCTCGATTCCCGCCTTTAGAGATTCGGCCTGGGGCGTGGAGGGATGAATCGCCTGCAGGGCATTTTGCCAGCTGGTAATCGCCACGAGATAATCGCCCGATTCAAATGCACGGATGCCTTTTAGGCCCAAGGCGGTGAGGTTGTTGGGGTCAAGGGCCAGTGCGCTCTCGAGCGCCGAATCGGCCTCAGGACTGAAACGGTTTCCGGAGGCAAAATAAGCCGCCTGAGCATACTCTGCCTGAAGGTCTGCGTCATCGGGAGCAATCCGTACAGCTCGCTGGTAAGTGGCACTGGACTGCAGAAACTCACCGTTTTCAAGCAGCATACGAGCCAGTGTAACAAGGTAATACACGTTATCGGGTTGGTCTTGCAGGCGGCGGGCGATTTTCTGTTGCAACTGCTGCCGGATTTCAGCATCTGATTCGCCGTCCCGGTTTGCAAGGCGCTGCTCCATCAGCTCACTGATCAGCACATCCTCGCTGGCACCGAGCTGCTGGTAAAGACTGAAAGCCAACAGGGGCACCAGCAACAGCCCCCCCATCAACAACCAGGCGCCACGGGATCGAGTGGATTCCATCACCGGTAAATCTGACTCATCTGCCAATAGCAGGCGTTTCTGTTCCGCAACCAGCTCGCGATACTGATGTTCATCCATTTCACCATCGGCCAATTGGCGGTCGAGTTCCGACAGCTGTTCACGAAACAAGACAATGTTGGCCTGTTGCCCTTCCTCTGACTGCACCCGGGGCTCTTTTCGCAGCAGCGGATAAATGACAAAAAAACCGGCCAGCAAGGTAAAAAAAGCCAGTATCGACCAGATCATCGCTCTACCCCACCACTGCTTTTCTCATCATCTGACTCCGACTGTTCGCTCTCTCCCAGCAGTGTTTTTAATTGCGCCTGCTCTTTCGCAGATAATGCTTCACTATTGACGGCCGTTGCCGATGACCCGTCGGACTGGGCATTTACCGGGGGCGCACTTATGGACTGGCGACGATGTACCCTCCATAAAATACCAATACCAATCAAAACCAAGAGCAATGGCGTCAGCCAGAGTATCAATGTAGTATTTTTGACCGGCGGACGATACATGACAAATTCACCATAGCGATCAACCAGAAAATCGACAATCTCACTGTCTGTTTTCCCGTCTTCCAGCATCCGGTAGATCTCACCGCGGAGATCCTGGGCTATAGGGGAATTGGAATCTGCCAGAGTCTGGTTCTGGCATTTTGGACAACGCAATTCAGCCACCAGCTCGTGAAACCGTTGTCGTTTGTCATCGGAGGAAAATGGCTGCACATCTTCAGCAGCCCCTACCGGTCCGGCACCAGCCAGTATCAGCAATAAAAAAGTTCCAACGGTAAAAATCCTGTACATACCTGATCCCGTTTTTCCTGCGTTAACATCCGAACAGCCTGTTACTGAGAGGGCTAGCGAAGCGTCACCTGATATTTCCCAGGAGGACATAAACAGACTGGCTGTGCCGCGCCCCCCTCTCACTGATCTTCAACGATTTCCTTTGCTGCACGAAACGCCTCCTGGAGGGCAGGCGCGCCGATATAGGGTCCCGTATGCAGCAATACCTCGCGAATCTCCTCAACCGTGCAACCATTGCGCAGTGCGCCGCGCACGTGGCCTTTTAACTCTGCTGGCGCTTTGAGTGCTGCCAGAACGGCAATCGTAATCATGCTGCGGGTTTTTAGAGGCAAGGAATCACGCGCCCACACGGAACCCCAACAGTTTTCATTGATATAGTCCTGAACAGGTTGTGTAAACGCGGTAGCCGCCGCCATGGATCGATCGACGAACTCATCACCCATCACCTGGCGACGCACACTCATTCCTCGTTGATAATCTTCTTCAGACATACGATCTGTCACCTCATTGAATTTCTTGCCATACGGGCAGAAGCTTGTCTCGCCAGACGCGCTCATCCACAACACCAATATGCTTGTAACGTATGGTGCCTGTACGATCCACGACGTAGGTTTCAGGCGCACCAAAGACGCCGAGGTCCAGTCCCATTCGTCCCCGCGCATCAATCACACTCAACGCATAGGGGTCACCTTTGTCCATCAGCCATTTTTTGGCCGCATCATTATCGTCTTTGTAGTTGAGACCGATAATACGTACCCCCTGATCGGCCAACTTGTTGAGAAAGGGATGTTCGATCCGGCAGGCAACACACCAAGTGGCCCAGACATTAAGCAGTGCGGGCTCACCCTGAAACAGTGCCTCCGTCACTGAACGCGTCTCATCACCCAGTACCGGGAGAGAAAACACCGGAATGGGCCGATCGATCAGCGCCGAGGGCATGGCATTGGGGTCACGCTCCAGGCCATTGAGTAAAAAAATAGCCAGCACCACAAACACCATCAAGGGCAAAAAAAGCTTTAATCTGGACACATCACCACCCGAACATTCAAACGTTGCCTGGCAGGGTATTTGACCCCATCTGGGTAACCCGCTGTCGCCGGTATCGCTTGTCCAACACGGCGATCAAACCGCCAATGGAAATCAGCAATGCGCCCAGCCATATCCACCGAACAAAGGGTTTGAAATGCACCCTGATCGCCCAGGCCCCACCTTCCAAGGGCTCCGCCAACGCCACATAAAGGTCACGCCACAGGTTCCCGTCTATACCTACCTCGGTCATGGTTTGACCACTGGCCACATAGCGTCGTTTTTCAGGCCTCAGTTGGTTCACCCGTTTCCCATCGCGGGTCACTGTGATCAGTGCCTGGTCCGATATATAGTTGGGCCCCTGTACCTTGCGGACCTCAACAAATTCGAACTGGTATCCAGCCATCTCCACCTGATCGCCCGGCACCATCCTCACATCCCGCTGAATACTGTAAACCGTTGTTACAGCAGCCCCCACCATACAGACCACCACCCCGAGATGCGCCAGGACCATACCATAGTAACTGCCTTTGAGCCGTGTCAGGCCATGCCATCTGGAACGGGAATGACCGGATTTCTGCCAGAGATCAAGTGATGTCACCGCAAGGACCCAGATTGCCACAGCCATCGTCACCGCAACGATCAGAGAGTAGTCCGTGTCAAACAGCAGTGGGGACAGCGCACCCAGCAGCAGAGAAACCAGCAACGGAGGCGTCAGAAACCGTCGCAGGCCGGCAAGGCTGTTCCGCTTCCAGCGCATCACTGGAGCGATTGCCATAAATACCGCCAAAATGAGCATCAACGGGACAAAAAACAGATTGAAATAGGGCGGCCCCACTGAAATTTTGCCCCAGTCGAGCACATCGGCAAACAGGGGGTAAAGTGTCCCCAGCAGAATAATGACCATGGCACTGACCAACAGGATATTGTTTCCTAACAAAAACATCTCACGGGAAACACCGGTAAAATGGGTCACCCCTTTAACCGAAGGTCCACGTAGGGCATAAAGCAGCAACGAACCACCTACTACCAGCGCCAGAAACATCAGAATAAAGACCCCTCGCTCCGGATCAGAGGCAAACGCATGCACTGAGGTCAGCACCCCGGAACGGACCAGGAACGTACCGAGCAGACTGAGCGAAAAGGCAAAAATTGCCAACAACAGCGTCCAGCTGCGAAATACGCCGCGCTTTTCAGTCACGGCAAGACTGTGGATCAATGCCGTTCCCACCAGCCATGGCATGAAGGAAGCGTTTTCGACAGGATCCCAGAACCACCAGCCACCCCAACCCAGTTCGTAATAGGCCCACCAGCTGCCCAGAGCAATACCGAGTGTCAGAAATACCCAGGCCATATTGGTCCAGGGTCTGGTCCAGCGAGCCCAGGCAGCATCCAGGCGACCGGCGAGCAGTGCCGCCACGGCAAACGAAAAGGCCACCGAAAAACCCACGTACCCCATATACAGCATCGGCGGATGAACAATCAGTCCGACATCCTGCAACAGCGGATTCAGGTCGGCGCCCTCCGCAGGGTAAAACGGCAGGCTACGCTCAAACGGATTGGAGGTGAGCAGCATGAACAGGTAGAAGCCGACACTAATCATTCCCATCACCGCCAGCACCCTTGCCACCAACTCCTTGGGCAAGGTCTGACTGAACAGGGCCACTGCACAACTCCACGCAGCCAGGATTA
>CATLZI010000120.1 GCA_950063125.1 uncultured Porticoccus sp.
TTTTTCGAGCGGCCCATGGGGGTTCGCGCGCAATCAATAATCACCGTATCTCTTGGTTTCAAACTCACAAAAAATCTCCTGTTAACCTCTGGTCCGGCGATCAGCCGTAATAACCTTCACCGCTGGCGGCCATCTCTCGCATTTTTTCAGTGGGCGCATAGAGCTTACCCAGGTGGCCAAGGCGATCGGCCATGGCGCAGAAATTGTCCAGGCCCATTTCATCCATCCAGCGGAAAACGCCACCGCGAAATGCCGGAAACCCAAGGCCATAAACCATTGCCATGTCCGCTTCGGCAGGCGAACCCACCACACCAGATTCCAGACAGTGGGCCAGCTCAATACACATGGGCACCATATAGCGGGCGACGATGTCCTCATCGGTGAGCTGGTGATAGTTGGAGACCAGGGGTTTGAACAGCTCCGTCACGGAGTCGTCGGCAAACTTTCCGGGCTTGCCGCGCCGGTCTTTTTGGTAAAGATAAAAACCCTTGCCATTTTTCTGACCCAACCGGTCGTTCTCAAACAGGGTGCGGGTGGGTGAAATATCCGCGGCATTTGCCATGCGATCCGGGTAGCCCTCGACCATGCTGGGGAAGCAGTGCACAGCGGTATCGATACCCACTACATCCAGCAGGTAGGCGGGGCCCATCGGCCAGCCCCAGGCCTCCATCACCCGGTCGATATGCTGGTAGTCGGCACCGTCGACTATCATCATGTCAAAGCCGAACACTGCGGGGAACAGCACCCGGTTTACCAGAAAGCCGGGGCAATCATTGACCACAACGGGTTTCTTGCCGAGCGCCAGAGCATGGGCTACGACGGAGCCCACAGTCTCATCAGAGGTCTTGCTGCCGCGAATGACTTCCACCAGTGGCATGGCGTGAACCGGATTGAAAAAATGCATACCGCAGAAATTTTCCGGCCGTGTCAGGTTTTCAGCCAACAGATCAATGGAAATCGTCGAGGTGTTGGACACCAGAATAGCGTCTTGCTGGAGTCGCCCCTCAACCTCCGGAAGCACCACACTTTTGACCTTGACGTTCTCCACCACTGCCTCAATCACGATATCGGTATGCTCGATCCCGTCGTAGCTCAAAGATGGCATGATTTTCGACAGTACCGAGCCTGCTTCCAGCGGGCTCATCTGTCCACGGTCCACCCGCTTGGCCAACAACTTGTTCGCCTCGCTCATACCCAGCGTCAGAGAGTCGGTGTTGATATCTTTCATCAATACCGGAAAACCCTTGATGGCGTTTTGATAGGCGATACCGCCACCCATGATGCCCGCGCCCAAGGCCGTGGCATGGGCAATCGATTTAGTCGCCTGTTTGGCATATTTTTTCGCGACACCGCCGATAAACTGGTCGTTGAGAAACATGCCCACGAGTGCCCGACACTGGGGTGTCTGGGTCAGGTCGCTGAAAGCTTCAAATTCCACTTCAAGTGCTTCGTCACGACTCATTTCGGCAGCCTGCGACAGAACGTCAACCGCGGCCAGAGGTGCGGGATAGTTACTGCCCGCCTTCGCCATCACCGCAGCGCGACTGGTGTGCACGGACATCCCAAGCTCAATTTTATTGAGCTGTATGGGAGCCTGCTTGCGCTGACGACGGGCCGCATAATCAAGTTCACCGCTGGCGGCGCGCATCAGCATCTTCAGCGCTTCGTCTTTCAACAGGTCTGGCTCTACCACGGCATCCACAGCGCCGTCCGTGAGGGCGGCAGCCGCTTTCTTATGCTGGCCTCCGGCAATCCACTCCACTGCGTTGTCAAAACCGATCAGCCGCGGCAGCCTGACTGTCCCGCCCCAACCGGGAATAATGCCCAACTTGGTTTCCGGCAACCCCACCTGCGCTTTGCTCGACATCACCCGAAAATCACAGGCGAGACAGACCTCAAAGCCGCCACCGAGGGCAAAGCCATTGATGGCCACCACCGACGGAAACGGCAGTGACTCAATCCGGTTAAACGCCTCATTGGCGGGGGCGAGAAATTTGCGGCGGTCAGCCTCACTGCCTTTGAACACATCATCGAATTCGGTGATATCCGCCCCGGCCACAAACACGCTTTTACCACTGGTCAACAGCAATCCCTTGATATCGGTCTTTTCCGACAGCAGAGAGAGTGCTTCCAGCAACTCCATCAGCGTAGCCTGGTTGAAAATATTGACTGAGCCCTGCTGCGCATTGAAATTCAGTTCCACAAAACCGCTTTTGAGCGGCTTCAAGCTGAGGGTGTTGCCCTGAAACATGGGTGCTCCTATCCTGAAAAAGTGGTGGTGATTTGAGGCCATTGGCCGGCAGCGCGAATCAGCGAACTGCCGGGTGATAGTATGCAGGGCCACAATGACCGGCAAAGGGCATTTGTGACCCATGGGTACTGACCCGGCATTTCTGTCTGTCAGAGTTCATAGCATAAACCACGATCGGGCTTCCTGAAGAAAATTACGTCACTATCCGGCCGTTCAATACTGGCTCCCCATCGGGTGCGAAGATAATCCATGGTGACAAAGCTGAAAAAACTGATATGAGTCAGGTCATTTTTGTAGTGCCAGCGCTCAAATGCCGCTTTGTCACGCACCAGCTTGGTCATCAAACCCAGCCAGCCACCCGGCTCCAGCACTGTCCACAGATGACCTAGCACCTCGCCGGGACGGGACAGATGTTCGACCACTTCTGTGGCTGTAATGAAATCATAGCGTCTGGCCAATACGGAGGTATCCGGCGCATAGTAAATATCGTAAATCGCCACATCAAACCCGGCTTCCTGCAGCATTACCGACAGCGTCGGCCCCGGCCCTGCACCAAAATCCAGCCCACGGCTGCCCCGGACAAGCTTGTCCATCAACGGAGTGCAGAGACGGCTGAGGAATGCCCGATAGCGCTGATCTCCGGGATCGTTCTCATGGAGATCGTAATGGCTCTTTTCCTGCGCTGGCGAGAGCTGCTGCCCGGGCGGGACAAACACCAGCTGGCAATGCCCGCACTGCAAGTAATCCCGCTGCCGGTCAGACCAGTAGTGCGCCACTGCCCGGTCTTCACAGAGCGGACACTGAATACCGTCATTGTCAGCCATATTTTAATCTCGGGGACAAGTCTGTTTCGGGCCGGGAGAATCGCCCATAATCGGGCTCTTACTCTGTCATTATCAGCATTCCTGCCATAGACAATACGATGGACGATATGAATAAAATTCAGCATCAGATCGCTACGGAAATCAACGTCAAGCCAGCCCAGGTTGCCGCCGCCATACAGCTGCTGGACGACGGGGCGACGGTACCGTTTATCTCCCGCTACCGCAAGGAAGTGACCGGGGGCCTGGACGACACGCAATTGCGCACCCTGGAGGAGCGGCTCGGCTATCTGCGCGAACTGGAAGATCGCCGATCCACCATTCTTGCCAGCATTGAGGAGCAGGGGAAACTCAACCCCGAATTAAAAACGGCCATTCTCGGTGCCGACACCAAAACCCGGCTGGAAGATCTCTATCTGCCCTATAAACCCAAGCGTCGCACCAAGGGCCAGATTGCTATCGAAGCGGGTCTGGAACCGCTGGCGGACGCTTTGCTCAACGACCCCGAGCTGAATCCTGAGCAACAGGCGCAGGTCTATATCAATGCGGAACTGGGCGTCGCGGACAGCAAGTCCGCCCTGGATGGTGCCAAATATATCCTGATGGAACGCTTCAGCGAGGATGCCGACCTGATCGGCCAACTGCGCCAGCACCTTGCCGATGTAGCGTTGCTATCCGCTACCGTGATGGCTGGCAAGGCCCAGGAAGGCGAGAAATTCCGCGACTACTTCGAGCACAGTGAGCCCCTGAAAAACACCCCATCACACCGTGCACTGGCCATGTTCCGCGGCCGCCGCGAAGGTATCCTGTCGATCAAGGTAGATCTCGACGTGGATACCACCAGCCCACACCCCTGCGAAACCGCGGTTGCCCGTCATTTCAACATTGATCACAGGGGTCGCCCCGCCGATGACTGGCTGGCTGAGGTGGTGCGCTGGACCTGGAAGGTCAAGCTGCATGTGCATATCGAAACCGACCTGCTGGCAGAACTGCGACAGCGGGCCGAAACCGACGCCATCGACGTGTTTGCCACTAATATCAAGGATCTGCTGCTGGCCGCACCGGCGGGCCAAAAAGCCACCATCGGACTCGATCCCGGGCTGCGAACAGGCGTCAAGGTGGCGGTGGTAGACAGCACGGGGAAAGTCATGGATCACGATGCCATTTTTCCGACCCCACCGCAGAACAAAACCCGGGAAGCGGAAGCCAAATTGCTGGCATTTTGTCAGAAATACCAGATCGCGTTGATCGCCATCGGCAATGGCACTGCCAGCCGGGAGACCGAACGCTTCGTCAGGGATATGCTGAAAAACCACCCGGAGCTCGCCACCCAGGCGGTGGTGGTAAACGAATCCGGCGCCTCCGTGTATTCAGCCTCCGAGCTTGCCGCGCGCGAGTTTCCCCATCTGGATGTCACTATTCGCGGCGCCATTTCCATTGCCAGGCGACTGCAGGACCCGCTGGCGGAACTGGTAAAAATCGATCCAAAATCCATCGGTGTCGGCCAATACCAGCACGACGTCAGTCAGGTTGAACTGTCCCGCAGCCTGAATGCCGTGGTGGAGGATTGTGTAAACGCCGTCGGTGTCGAGGTGAATACCGCCTCCGCCGCACTGCTCAACCGAGTGGCGGGCCTGAACCAGACCATCGCCGACAATATCGTGGCTTTCCGGGATGAGCACGGCCCTTTCAAAAACCGTTCCGCCTTGAAAAAAGTACCGCGACTGGGCGACAAAACCTTCGAACAGGCGGCCGGTTTTTTGCGCATAGCCAATGGTGACAACCCATTGGATGCCTCCGCTGTTCACCCGGAGAGTTACCCGCTGGTGTCGCGTATGGCCAAAGATCTCGGCAAACCCATCCAGTCGCTGATCGGTGACGCCGCCACCCTGCGCAGCATCCCCGCAAACAACTATGTGGATGAACGGTTTGGCCTGCCCACCATCACGGATATTCTCAGCGAACTGGACAAACCCGGTCGCGATCCGCGTCCGGAGTTCAAGACTGCCACCTTCAGGGAAGGCGTTGACACCCTCAAGGATCTGGAACCCGGCATGATTCTGGAAGGCACCGCCACCAACATCACCAACTTTGGCGCATTCGTCGATATCGGGGTGCATCAGGACGGTCTGGTGCACATTTCGGCGCTGGCGGATAAATTCGTCAAAGACCCCAGGGATGTCGTCAAGGCCGGTGATATTGTGCGGGTCAAAGTGCTGGAGGTGGATATTCCGCGCAAGCGTATTGCACTGACCATGCGGCTGGGCGACGAGCCGGCAAAGAACAGAAGCCCTTCAGAAAACCCTCGCCGCAGCAACCAGGGGGCAACAAACAGGCAACGCCCCGAAAAACCCAGGCAGTCCGCGCAACAGCCCGCGAAAACCGGCACCCTCGGCGCACTGTTCGCCGAAGCGTTGAAAAAACCCTGACTTGGTCTTGCGGTGGCATACCGGGAAATAACCCAACTCGGCTCAGCGGCTGGGATGCCAATAGCCGGGAGTTGGTAAATCCAGGTACCAGCGGGTAAAGTCCTCGGCAGCCATCGGGGCTGCAATGAGATAACCCTGCAAAAGATCAAAATCCTGCGCCACCAGAAAATCCAGGGCCTCAAGGGTTTCCACCCCTTCAGCGACAATTCGCATGCCCAGCTTGTTGGCAAGGGGTCTGGCCATTTCCACAATGCTTGCAGCACTCTCATCGTCCGGCAAAGCAAAAACAAAGCTCTGGTCCACCTTAATCACCGATGCCGGTAACGCATGAAGGTACTTCAGGGACGAATAACCGGTACCGAAGTCATCAATGGCAATGGCAATATTAGCCCCTGAGAGGCTGGTCAGTTCGTTGATGCTTTGATTAGAATCAAAAATCAAACTGCCTTCCGTAATCTCCAGCTCCAACAAATGACCTGGAACACCATGTTTTTCCAACAGGCTTTTTACCCGCGCAGAAAATTCTGGGTCCACCAGGTCTCCGGCAGACACATTGACCGCCACACCCACTTCAATGCCGGCCTCACGCCAACGCACCAGCTGAGCCAGGCTGGCATCCAGAGCATAGTCAGTCAAATGATTGATCAGTGTGCTCTTCTCGGCCCTCGGAATGAATTTACCGGGTGGAATATTGCCCATTTCCGGATGGTGCCAGCGGATGAGCGCCTCCACACTTTCGATATGTCCATCCCGAGCACAGACCTTGGGTTGGTAGTACATTTCCAACTGGCCAGTCTCCAGCGCCTGCTTCAATTCGCCCAGCAAATGGATGGTGTCATTAATATCCGCCTCGTTATCACCCGTGTAGCTAGCCAGATGCTGACCTTTTTCCCGCGCGACCAGCAATGTCGACTCGGCCCGCTGTAGACAGACTTCCGCCAGACTGCCATTCTCTACACCGACCACTGC
>CATLZI010000121.1 GCA_950063125.1 uncultured Porticoccus sp.
TCGCGAAGAAGGAGGCCGGCCAGGGAGCGCTTGGCGGTATCGTGGCCCTGTTCGGCCTCCCGTATCTTCTGTTCGATGAGCAGGGCGAATTTATTGAGGGCTACTATATTGTCGGGTTGCTGGCAAAAGCGTTTCTGCGCAAGCATCCGGGTGAAAAGATTGTCCACGACCCTCGTCTGATCTGGAACACCCAGGCGGTCTGCCGGGAATTTTATGGTGAGGCGGTGCAAAGTAAATGTGGTCACGCCTTTATCAAGCAGGTCATGCGTGAGCAGGATGCCATCTATGGCGGTGAGATGAGTGCCCACCATTATTTCCGGGATTTCTTTTATTGCGACAGCGGCATGGTTCCCTGGCTTTTAGTGGCCGAGCTGCTGAGTGTGACCGGTCAGCCTTTGTCAGACATGATCCAGTCGATGGTGGAAGACTACCCCTGTTCCGGTGAACTGAACCGCCGTATTGATGATCCTCAACGAGTGATGACACTACTTGAAGAACACTACGCCAATGGCGCAGTGAGCATTGAGCGGGTGGACGGATTGAGTGTGGCCTATACTGACTGGCGGTTTAATCTGCGCAGCAGTAATACCGAGCCAGTCGTCAGGCTCAATGTGGAAGCCAATGACCGGGCCTTGATGGAACAGAAGACCCTCGAGCTGCTCAGCCTGATGGATACCGATTGAGGTAAGTGGTATGGCTCACTGAGTGCGATTGGCCTGTTCGGAACCAGTAAATCAACCAAGCACTTCCGGGAGCGTGTCATGCAAGATAGAACAGTATTGGTAACTGGTGCCACCGGGTTTATCGGCAGCCGGTTCTGCCGTGAGGCTCTCTCCAGGGGTGCCCGGGTAATCGGTCTGAGCCGGGATGCGCAACAGGCACAGAAAAAACTCCCCGGCGTCGAGTTTGTTGAAAACCTTGACGCCCTGTCTCCGGAACAACCCATCGACTATATCGTCAATCTGGCCGGTGAACCGCTGGTTGCCGGTCGCTGGAATGACCGGCGCAAACAGGCCTTCATGGACAGCAGGGTTGGCACTACCAACCGGTTATTTGAGCATTTTCAGAAAGCATCTGCACCACCTTCGGTATTGGTCAGTGGTTCCGCCGTAGGCTATTACGGCCCTCACCAGGACGAGCCATTGGGAGAGGATGGCGCTCAGCACGATTGTTTTGCCAGCCGTCTTTGTCTGGAATGGGAACAGAGCGCGTCACAGTTTGCTGCGCTGGGAACCCGGATATGCTACCTGCGGACCGGCATTGTGCTGGGGGCAGGCGGTGGCGCACTGAGCCGAATGTTGTTGCCTTTCCGCATGGGGCTGGGTGGCCGCCTGGGTTCTGGAAAACAATGGATGCCCTGGATTCATATAGCCGATGAAGTGGCGATCATTTTTCATTGCCTGGAACAATCCACCATTCAGGGGGCGGTCAACGCCACGGCCCCGAATCCGGTGACGAATCGTCAATTTACCGCGGCGCTTGGTTCGGCGCTGCACCGTCCGACCATCTTCCCCATGCCGGAGTCCGTGGCAATACTGCTGTTTGGTGAAATGGCCAAGGAGTTATTGCTGACGGGGCAGCGGGCGTGTCCGCGAAAACTGCTCGAGTCCGGCTATTCCTTCCATTTTGCCGAACTGGATAAAGCGCTTGGGGATATTGTCTAGCGCAGGTTTACTGTTGCCAGGGGGCTGTACAAAGGTCCGCTGGCTGTCAGTTGACTCTGAAACAGGACTATATGTCTAACAGGTAAACAGATGTCGATTTCCAGGTCGATTTTTGTAACTGATGTTCGGGCGGCTTTCCCCAGCGTAATGTGCGGCCTGAATCCCCGCTGAACCGATTCAAAGCCGCCGGCAGCCAGTGACGCGGAAAGTTGCTGATACAGTGCCATTAATGATGTCGAATATTCGGGAATGGCGGCGACAGTCCGACTCTCTCTTGCGGGAAACTGCTCGACAGCCTTCAACGATAAATCAAATTTTTTAACGCGGAGGGCTTGGACGATCTGTACGGCAATGGCGGCCTGCTCGGCGGTTTGTTCACCGAGAAACCTCAACGTTAGATGTCGGCGTTGTGCGGGTACCTGGCTAGAGTTGGTATCGTTCAACCGTTGCTGGCAAATGTCATCCAGAAGCTGGTTCACTGTTTCAGTGAGTGTCAGGGCGATAAACAGTCGCACAGGATCACCAAATCAGTCGCCGCAGTATATACAGCCGGAAGTACAGGTTTCACGAACCTCTATTTTACTCAGCAGGGGGAGCATCGGTTTTAACCGTGCCCAGATCCACCTGGCTATATTTTCACTGGTGGGATTTTCCAGTCCGTCGATTTCGTTGAGATAATGATGATCGAGTTGGTCATAGACCGGTTTGAAGTAATCTTTCAGATCGCCAAAGTCCATCACCCAGCCGGTTTTTTCGCCAACGGTGCCGCTCAGATAAAGCCTGATATGGTAGGAGTGCCCGTGCAGTCGGCCACATTTATGTCCCTCTGCCACATTGGGCAGAAGGTGTGCCGCCTCAAAGGTAAATTCCTTGAAAATTTCCATGGGTATACCGGTCATTTAAAAAGTTGGCCTATGGTAATTTGCGGATCTTTCCTTGTACACAAACCAGTGACTGAAATGTTTGACACCGACCGATATTTCGGTAGAATGCGCCTCTCTCTGAGGAGGGTGGTTAGCTCAGTTGGTAGAGCGACGGCCTTACAAGCCGTAGGTCACAGGTTCGACCCCTGTACCACCCACCAGTGTAAAAGTAGCATTTTGCGGACCGGTAGTTCAGCTGGTTAGAATGCCGGCCTGTCACGCCGGAGGTCGCGGGTTCGAGTCCCGTCCGGTCCGCCATATTTTTAAAAGCCACCCACCTGGGTGGTTTTTTTATGGGAAAAACTTTCAGGGACGAGAACCCGCGAAGCGGTTCGACCGATTGGCGCAGCCAATCAGGGCGCCGGAGGAACGACGGCGGGGTTTACCCCCGAGCGCCCTTTGGGCGCGAGTCAGTCCCGTCCGGTCCGCCATTATTATAGGGTTTATGAGGTTTTCAGAGAGATAGATAGGACCCCCCCCCATTTACCCACCACGACTTAAAAGGGCTTGCAGCAATGTTGGCCCTTTTTTGTTCCCTTTTAAAACCTAACTCCTGGCAGTCAGGGGTCATATTCCAACCAGCACAAAAACGTGGTCATGGTGAGTGATCCGGAGTCTTTTGAGTGCTTCGCGAAAAGCATGTTGTTGCGACTTTTAACTAGCCATCAGAAATGGCGGAGAGTTTCAATCAGCCTCTTTTTCTACAAGCAAACTCCTAAGTACCTCAACCTCCGTCGGGGCGTCAATCGCCAAATTGAACTGCCGACCATCCAGTCCAAACTCAATTCGCACTAGGCCGTCAGCAGTGTTAGGAATCAAAGTCTCGCCTGACCTTCTTTTGATCTTTAGCATGTAAATACCTCCTTGTATTAGCTAAAGCTATTGACCTGCCCCCCGATATTTAATCCAACATCAGCTCGCCGATCGGGTCGATATGATTAAGGGCATTATGTTTGCTCTGATATATCCGGATATGATTGGGGGTGATCAATAATACCTTGCCTTCTGACAGGCCGACATAACCCGCCTCATGTTCCTGCATGATTTGATTGTTTGACCAGGCAAGCTGTTGTTCTATCGGTAACTCGGCATAGGCCATGCAGCCGCTACCTAACGGGTCAAAGAAGGAATCCAGTGAACGGTAAAGGGCAATGGCATCCGGCTTTAGAATCAAGGTTAGTCCATCCCTGAGCTCCAGCGCCTCGGCGGCTTCGCCGCTTTCCAATTCGATCAGCCGCCGGTTTTGAATAATATCGGAGTTAGAAAGTAGCATAAGGAGTTTTTAATTTATTAAAGCTTTCTTGAGAAGCACCTGCAGATGCTTGGGTAGTTCATCCAGCATGGCCAGCGCCTGTTTATGTCCACTCTCTGACATTTTATCCCAGGTGCGGGTGATGATGCGTATCCATTTCTCCAGGTCGTAATCTGTGTGTTCCTGATAAAACGGCTCCAGGTAACGCTGCAGGAACACTAGGCAGGCTGCGTTCTCCATAAGCTGTGTAACAGCGTCTTGCTTGATTTGCTTCTTGCTGAGAGTAGATTTGATGGCCGCACAATCCTGTTCATTATAGCCGTTTTCTGTCATCAGTTCGGCGGTGCGCTCGCCGTGAAATCGCCCGCAGGCTTGGCGCCAGCGGTAATAGCCGGATCGACCTTCAGGGTACTCATCACGCGGGATGGTCCAGCGTTCGATATGCTGTGCCCGGCAGGCGATCTGTGCCAATTCCGAAGGCTGTTCCTCTAGGCGAAACAGCCATTGACTCATGCGAATACTGTAGGCCAGTTCTTTCGGCAACGATTCGCCGTCCAGTGTTTCCCGGCGCGGGTCGGCGCTGTTGGCATGGTCGATCGCTGCCAGCAGCCGCGCCAGACTGGAGTCAGTAGCCGGCGTTACCGGGTAATCAATGATATTGGTGTCAGGTTTCTTCATAGTCTGTGATTATGCCGGACAAAAAGTAGTGCAATGGGCCTTGGCCGTACTGTCACCACGTCCCAGCTTACGCTTGAGGCGCGCCACTTCCTTATCTGTGGATTTGCCGGCACCATCAAAAGCATCGTGACCTTCGACTTCTGATCTGCGCTTCCAGCGCGTCAGCAAATTGGACGCAATACCCAACTCTCGGGCAACCTGAGCACAACTAACACCCGGCTGACGGATTTGCCCAATTGCCCCTCGCTTGAACTCGGTGCTGTGTTTTCTTCCCTTCGATAGAAACACTCCTTTTGCCCATTATCGGGCTTCTGTGAAGTGTCCGTAAATCGGTGTAGAGCCCGTTCTGTTTTGGGTGTGTTGTGTTGCTTTAGAGGCTTTATTGTTTAACCGCTACCGTTTGTTGCGGGAGCGAAACGGACAAGGTTTACTCGCATTCACGGTATAACTGCAAGCGACTAGAACTGGCCGGTTTATATCACAGATCCTTGTCGGTGACGGCGCCTTCCGAAGCCGATGATACGGTTTTAGCAAATTTGGCCAGTACGCCCCGGGTGTAGCGTGGCGGTGGTGCTTGCCACTGTGTCAGGCGTGCCTGAATGTCCGATTCGGAAATATTGATGCTGATCCGAGCATTATCCGCATCAATGGTAATCTCGTCGCCATTTTCGATAATGGCAATCGGCCCGCCATCCATCGCTTCCGGTGTTATGTGGCCCACCACAAAACCGTGACTGCCACCGGAGAAACGACCGTCGGTTATCAGCGCCACATCGTTGCCCAGGCCTTTGCCCATGACTGCGGAGGTAGGGCTGAGCATTTCCCGCATGCCCGGTCCGCCCCGCGGCCCTTCATAACGGATTACGATCACATCACCTTTTATCACGATGCCGCCCAGTATGGCCTCCAGGGCTTCTTCCTCGGAGTTGAACACTCGTGCTGTTCCGGTAAATGTCAGGCCTTCTTTTCCGGTGATTTTTGCCACGGCACCGTCTGGTGCCAGATTACCCCTGAGCACCACCAGGTGACTGCTGTCTTTAATGGCATTGTCAAAGCCGTGAACAATGTCCTGTTCTACCGGGTATGGCTTAATATCCGCTAAGTTTTCTCCCAGGGTTTTACCGGTGACGGTCAGGCAGTCGCCATGGAGCAGGCCTTTATCCAGCAGCATTTTCATCAAGGGTTGGATACCACCAATGGCGATCAATTCAGACATCATGTATTTACCGCTGGGGCGCAAGTCAGCGAGCACGGGAACCTTTTTGCCGACCCGAACAAAGTCATCCAGAGTCAGTTCCACATCAACGGCGTGCGCCATGGCCAACAAGTGCAACACGGCATTGGTGGAACCACCCAGTGCAATGATGACGGTAATGGCATTTTCAAATGCCTTGTGAGTCATGATGTCGGTGGGTTTGATGTCATGCTCTAGTAACGATAGAACCGCGGCTCCGGCACGACGGCAATCTTCAGCTTTGGTAGATGACACCGCTTCCTGTGACGAGCTGTCCGGCAGGCTCATGCCCAGTGCCTCAATCGCGGCAGCCATGGTGTTCGCCGTATACAAGCCACCGCAGGATCCCGGCCCGGGTATGGCGGTCTCCTCGATCTGTTTCACTTCAATCGTTGAAAGGTCACCGCGGGCATGCTGACCGACGGCTTCGAATACCGAGATAATATCAGTATGGTGTTTGCCTGGTTTTATGGTGCCACCGTAAACAAAGACCGATGGACGGTTGAGACGGGCCAGCCCGATAAGGCAGCCGGGCATATTTTTATCGCAACCGCCAATGGCCACAAGTCCATCGAAGCCTTCGCAGCCGGCTACCGTCTCGATAGAATCAGCGATCACTTCTCGTGACACCAGAGAATACTTCATGCCCTCGGTGCCGTTGGATATGCCATCGGATATCGTGATGGTGTTAAA
>CATLZI010000122.1 GCA_950063125.1 uncultured Porticoccus sp.
GTACAAGAGACCGTCGCATGAACATGACTGCCTTTGCACCTGAGGAATCGATGCATTCGGCGCGCCCTGACCACGAAGTCATCATTGTGGGTGCCGGCATCTCTGGGATTGGAACCGCTATCCAACTCAAAGCGGACGGTATCGACGACATCCTTATCCTCGAGCGCAGCTATGATGTCGGTGGCACCTGGCGTGACAATCGATATCCTGGAATTGCCGTGGACATCACCTCGTTCACTTACTCGTTCTCATTCGAACAGAACCCCAACTGGTCGCGGGTATTCGCACCGGGCAGCGAGCTGTATCAATACACTCGTCGAGTGGCGAGCAAATACGGGATCTACCCACACATTCGCTTTGGCATCGAAGTGCAACAGGCCCGATTTGATAAGCACAATGACCTATGGGTACTGTCATTGAAACAGGGCAAAACCCTGCGGGCGCGACATCTGGTTTCCGCAGGGGGGGGGCTGATCACGCCCAAATTACCCGACATCGAGGGTCTCGACAACTTCGAAGGCGATATCATCCATACCGCCCGCTGGCCAAAGGGCATCGACCTGAAGGGCAAGCGTGTCGCGGTCATCGGCACCGGAGCTACCGCGGTGCAACTGGTGCCAGAAATTGCTCGACAGGTCCGCCAACTTGATGTTTACCAACGAACACCTATCTGGGTGCTAAAAAAGCCGGATCGAACCTTGCCGGGCTGGCTAAAAACCCTATTTCGCGCCTCACCTGCTTTACAGCAAGGTATTCGCAGTGTAACGGACGCTTCCAGCGAAACCCTGATGGTATTGTCCGCAATCTACTACCGCCAAGCTCCCTGGATCGTGCGTGCCTGCGAGAAGGCTGCCCTCCAAAACATGTACGAACAACTTCCTGATCGGCAGGATCTCTGGGAGAAGCTCAGCCCTGCCTATGGCTTTGGCTGCAAGCGCCCCACCTTCTCCAACGAGTATTTCAAAACCTTCGCGCAGGACAACGTCGAGCTGGTGACAACACCGATTCGACACATCACCCGCAGGGGAATCACCACTAACGACGGCAAGTCACGCCCCATTGACGTACTTGTGCTCGCCACCGGCTACAAGACATTCGAGAAAGGCAATATCCCCTCCTTCGAACTGATCGGGAGCAACGGCACCGACCTTGGACAGTTCTGGCATGACAATCGCTACCAAGCCTACGAGGGATTGACCATACCGGGCTATCCGAACTTCTACATCATGCTCGGCCCTTACGCCCTGATCGGTACGTCTTATTTCAAAATGGTGGAGGGTAACGCGATTCACCTGTCGAGGTGTATTCGTGAGTCCCACAGGCGCGCAGCAACGCGAGTCGAGGTTCGGCAAGAGGCGCATGATAGTTACTTCCAGGACATACAGAAGCGCCAGCAGGGGACTGTGTTCCTGAACCACAACTGTGCTACCTCGAACAGCTATTACTTTGATCGTCATGGTGACGCACCCATGCTGCGACCCTCAACTTCGCTGGAGATGCTTTGGCGCGCGAAGCACTTGCCGATGACACACTACCAATTCAGCGGAGGTGGTGACAGGCAAGGCATGATCCAGCCTGCGACTGACTCAGCGAAGAGCGTCTGGAACTAACCGCATTTTGAGCTACTGGGCTCGAAAATATCTAGCTAAATGGGGTTCTGGAGCCATCCCCTCATTAGCACTAAACTGGGACAATTTTCTTAATTTGCCGCGATCATAGATAGGCACAAAACCTTCGATGTGCTTTCGAATCGCTTGTAACGCGTCATCGATTTTTTCACTATGCTCAATCTTCTGAGTATAACCATGATCTTGCGTAAGGCCTGCGATACCTAGAGCCAGCGTCCTACTTGAATTTATTGTGACTTTATTGAAGTCATGAACTGCGTAGCCTTTTCCAAGAGGTACGGAAGAAAAGGACATCGGCGAAATTGACCACTCTGCTCTCGCCATTATTTCTGCGGCTAAAACAGACATATCTTTGTGAAGAACGTTTAGTATTAAAGTCACATAAACCTCAATGCTTTTGTTATTTATAATACTATTGATGGCCCAACTTCCATTTCACTCCTTAGTAGCCTAAGCATTACACTGTATATATTACCAGTCACCAAAACAGTAAAGTATATTCAGTATGCCAATGCTCCTACGTAAGTTGAATTACCGGAATATCCTGCTGGATCGGGAGCGGTCTGGGGAAGTGGTGGGTATTCTGCGGCACGATGGTGAGGTTGGGTATTTTTCCTGGTTGGGTTTTATTGAACGTGACGAAGCCTTTGGTTTAGGTGGGACGGTTCCCGTTAAGCTGGAGGTGGTTGCTTATAGTTTGCGCTCATCCCACGAGCTTGACAGTACTTAGAAATGGAAATATAGTTCTTATATAAACCTAAAACGATCTCAATCGGCAATATATTTCCTTTTATGTCGATATCACATCTGAGCAACCAAAAAGTCCTGGAATGGCTTGGAGAACGCTTCCGGGCGACCCGGCTCAGCCAGAATATCACCATGGTGGATCTGGCGGAGAAAGCCGGTATTACTGAGCGCACCCTCTATAACCTGGAAAATGGTACAAAAAGTGTGGGGTTATTGAACGTGGTCGCCGTTCTCCGGGCGTTGGGCAAGCTAGAGGAACTGGATCAGTTTCTGCCGGCTCCTCCACCCCGGGCCGAGGCCCTGGTACAGATTGAAAAGTTACAGGCAAAAACCCGACAACGAGCTTCCCGTTCCGGTCAGAGTACACATGAAGGAAGCAATAAAAAGCCCTGGACCTGGGGGGATGATTAAATGGCAGACACTACTCAAGCGGTCGCCCGAGTGCTGTTATGGGGGCGACAAATCGGTACCTTGATTTGGACCAATGATCGAGGCTATTTTGAATATGACCCGGCATTTCAAACATCGGGTATCGAGCCTTCCCCGATCATGATGCCATTGAGCAACCGATCCTTTTCCTTTCCCACACTAAACCGGGAAACCTTCAAAGGGCTGCCGGGATTGCTGGCCGACTCGTTACCGGACAAATTTGGTAATCGACTGATCAATCAATGGTTGGAACGCCAGGGTCGTTCCCCGGACAGTTTCAGTCCTTTGGAGCGCCTCAGTTATATCGGTTCACGGGGCATGGGTGCTCTGGAGTTCCAACCTGCTATAGCCACCTGGGATGAAACGGCCCAACCCATCGAGATCGCGGAACTGGTCAGACTGGCTAATGAAGCGTTGAGTGCCAAGCAAGCCATGGCTGTGGATTTGGCCGGGGCGGATGCCAACAAGAAGCAAGCGCTGGAAAAGATTATTTCGGTCGGGACTTCGGCCGGCGGCGCCCGCGCTAAAGCGGTGATTGAATGGAACCCGGATACGCAGGAAGTGCGTTCCGGACAGGTGAAAACCGATGCCGGCTTTGGTTACTGGTTATTGAAGTTCGACGGGGTGGAAGAAAACCGGGATCACGAAGTATTAGCAGATCCCAAAGGCTATAGTCTAGTGGAATACGCCTATTATCTAATGGCCATCGCCTGTGGCATCAACATGACAGAATGCCGTATTTTTAAGGAAAACGGCCGTTCTCATTTTATGACCCGACGGTTTGACCGTAAAGACGGTGGCGAAAAGATCCATATGCAGTCCCTCTGTGGGTTGGCGCATTATGACTTTAACCAGGCTGGCGCCTATTCCTACGAACAAGCCATCGGTGTGATGCGGGATCTGGATCTGCCCAAGCCGGAATTTGAACAATTCTTTCGAAGGGTTGTGTTTAACGTCGTGGCCCGCAATCAGGACGATCACACCAAGAACATTGCGTTTTTAATGGACAAAGCCGGAATCTGGTCACTCTCCCCCGCCTATGACATTACCTATTGCAATGGCAGTGGTTGGACCAGCCAGCACCAGATGACCGTCAACGGTAAGCGTAATCACTTTGTGACGGACGATCTATTGGCAGTGGCGCGGCATGCGGACATTCGACCAACTAAAGCAAAGACCATTATCCGAGAAATCCTTGAAGAGGTGAGTCAGTGGCCTGAGTTTGCTGAGCAGGCGGGAGTGCCCCCACACTTTCCCGGCCACACCAAGGGTCCCTCCTGGATGGAGCTGATTCAGCAGGATCATCGGTTAGAGTGGGAAGGCCTGTAGTTGTTCTCGCACTTCTCATACCATGAATGAAGGTGCTAAGATTCCACCATGCCGCCCAATGCAGGCAACTTGTATTCGGCATCATTATTCACGTATGCGGACATTAACAAAGGCTTGAATTTAATCTTTAAGCCAAGGGCTTCAGAAACCGCATACACTAGCGGTCTCATCTGAGTATGTGTCACCAGGTTGTGAAGTTTGTCATAGGCCTCTTTGTAGATTTCGTGAGCCTTGGGTAACGTGTTTCTCACTGGGTTTTGTTCGCAGACCGAGGGACTGTCATCGACAACATAGGTACGACAAGCCACTGGTCGAACAGAATAAATGCTACAGCTTCGGTTGATTAGGAAGGGACATACTACTTTCATCTGACTGAGCTCTTTCTCTGCAGAAAAAAACTCTTCACTGGTGAGTGGGTTGTCCATAGAAGCTTCGCGAGTCACTCGATCAAACATAAGGAACCAGCGCTTAGCCTGTTGCTTAACTTTCTTCTTCACTTTCGAATCCATCTCAACTCGGATATAGGGGTTCTAGGGATTTTCCGTCCAAAAACGACAAAGTGCTCTGGAGGCCTTGCCATTCGTGGCCTCCAGAAGGGTATTACTTTTTTCGAGATCCCCATTTGTGCGCTAAACGATAAGGAACGGGCAGTCGCCCAAGGCCTCCGACACCGGGGCCAGCGCTATATGCTGGTTGTGCTGCTGGGCTATTTTAAGGCCAAGCCGGTGGCGCTGAGTCCCGGTTTCCATCAGATCAAGCAGGACCTCAAATACGTTCATCAAACCGTTTTACCGGGACCGGGCTGTAGGCCTTTCAATCTCACGCCCAAAGAGAACGAACGGATTTACCAACGTATCTTCCAGCTTTGCAACTACCAGCGCTGGAATGCCAAAGAACACGGACTTGCGTTAAGTGCCTACCTATCCCAGCAAGCCAGAGCCTGGACAGCGCCAAGGCACCTCTTCGATGCGGCCATTGAATATTTAGCGGGACAGAAGATCGCGATCCCTGCTTACAGCACGCTGCAGAAGATAATCAGTCAGGTAGCGGGAGATGAGCAGGAACACATGGCAGCCCAGCTTGAGTGTGCAATGTCACACGAGCTTAAGCAGGTGCTGACAGAGTTAGTTAACGGCGAAGGTCCACTGCCGTTTCGGCAGTTGCGACAATCAGCTCGCAACTTCACCGGAACCGAGCTGGAAAAGGAACTGGTTGTCTATCGCCATATCCAACATTGGATACCGGAAGTGGATCAGCTTTTGGGTATGCTATCGCTGTCGCAGAAAAATCAACAACACCTGGCGGAGAAAGTCGACTACTACGGTGCCAAACTGAAACGGCAAACCGTAGGCAACCAACGGTTATATTTATTGTGCTATCTGCAAACGCGATGGCAACAGGCTCTGGAACGTATTGCTGATGGCTTTGTGCATCATGTCAGACAGACCAAACATAAAGCAAAGGAGTATGCGCAGGATGCGGTTTATCAGGATTGGCAACGAGCAGCCAAAAATGTCAGCAAAGCGGCGGCTGTACTGCATTTGTTTATTGATGACAGCATTGATCTGCAGCAACCGTTTGCAACCGTAAGACAAAAAGCACTGGGCCTGCTGGCAAAAAAGGATCTGGAATCCGTCTGCCTATTTTTGAATGAGCAGCGGCGCTCGGTCGATGAATCCATGTGGCAGTACTACGACGAGAAAGACAGTCTACGTAAAGGTTTGCTACGAGATTTGTTCCTATGTCTGCGCTTCGAAGGAAACGATGGCACCCAGCACCTAGCGGCGGCCTTGGCGAATGCACAAGGCGAACTCAACGCCCAGGCCCAATTGCAAACGCCGACACCCGGTTTCTATCAAAAAAAATACGCGAATTCTTGCTGGATCGTGCAGGCAATATCCTGTTAGATCGTTATGAGTGGTTCCTCTATCAACAGATTCCCGATCGCCTGAATGGCCAACTGACACTGCCTGAAATCATTAAATACCGGGCACTCGATGCCGACCTGATCGACGGGGAACACTGGCGAAAACACAAATATACGCTGCTGAAGCAAGGCCAGCTGACCCCTTTGGGGTCCTGGGGATTTTCCGTCTTAAAAAGACATAATCCTCTACAGCCCCCGTGGCTCCTGGCCTCCAGCGGGGTAT
>CATLZI010000123.1 GCA_950063125.1 uncultured Porticoccus sp.
CCATTCTGCACCGCAGCGGCCATGGTAGCCGAGCCAATAAGAGGATGAAACGCGAATCGCGAAGACCTTCAACTCACAACATCCCCGACATCGTTGTTGATCGGCCCGAGTTTTGTATTGAGCTGCTGCAGACGGTCAGCCAGAAACAGGGCGTAGTCCCGCTGTTCCTGCAATTCCTCTTCCGTATCGCCTGCGGGAGAACGGTGAATCAGGTTGAACGGTACCCGCACCATGGGGTGATCGGGAAACCGGGAGCGATAGAGTTCTATGCGCCAGCGGAGGATATGTACAATCTGCCGATAGACAATCAGTTTGGTCGGCAGCGTCAACGGATTGTGCTCAGGTTTGGCATGCAGGCAGGCAAAGTCCGTGGCGAACACAATGGCTTCACGAATCAGCCCCGGAGCGACAATATCCTGTGTTCTTTTATTGCCGGTAATCACGGCAATTTCGCCAAACACGTCCCCCGGAATCAAAACCCCGATCACTTTGCTGTGATCGAGCGGGTCGCATACCAGCAATTTGCCTCGCATCAGGAAGTACATCCAGCTGCCCTGTTCGCCGGCCTTGAGGAACGTCTCACCGGGTGCTACAGAATAGAGATGGGACTGCTGAATCAGTATGCGCAGCTGCTGTGGGTCGTGACGGCCGACTTCCTTGAAAAAATGCAGAGAGGCGACCTTTTTTTCCAGCTCTTCTGCTGTCAGTTGCAATGCCGGGTTCATAGGCATCAATAGAGCTCCCCTGGTTGCTGGGCAAATTATCATACCCCTTGCGGCGGATAGCCAGTTTTTAAGCGTATTTAACGCAGGGACAAGGCAGCGGGGTGATACAACCTGCAGACAGCTGTTACAGTAACCGGAACAAACCGGCAACGAAAACACCGTAAAGTAGCGGTCGCAAAACCTGCCCTGCCATTTGCCAAGACACTTTTTAACCCTCAATGGATGACCACATTATCAGCACACTGCACTTCAAGAACAGTTTTGCCGCATTGGGTGAGGACTTCTCCACTCCGGTCACACCCAGTGGCATTGAAAACCCCTGGCTGGTCAGCGTCAACGAGGATGCCGCCGAACTGCTGGGTATCGATACCGCAGAATTGCAAAAGGACTGGTTTTTGCAGTGGTGCAGCGGCAACCTCACCCTGCCGGGCAGCCCCCCCCGGGCGATGGTCTACAGCGGTCACCAGTTTGGTTCCTACGTGCCCCGATTGGGCGACGGGCGCGGACTGTTACTGGGTGAAGTGGATGGACCACAGGGCAAATGGGACATCCACCTCAAAGGGGCCGGACAGACACCCTATTCCCGCTTCGGCGATGGTCGCGCCGTACTGCGCTCCTCCATCCGTGAATACCTGTGCAGTGAAACCCTGCACGGGCTGGGTATTGCCACCACCCGGGCACTGAGCATCGCCGCCAGCGACGAACCGGTCTACCGCGAAACCACCGAGCAGGCCGCCATGCTGATCCGACTGGCCCGCAGTCATGTCCGCTTCGGCTCCTTTGAATATTTTCATCACCGGGGTGAAACCGAACAAGTCCAGATCCTGGCTGACCATGTGATCGAACAACACCTGCCGGAACTGACGGCCTTTGACGATCGATATCTGGCCATGTTCCGTCACGCCGTTCACAGCACAGCGCGGCTGATTGCCCAGTGGCAGGCGGTGGGCTTTGCCCACGGTGTGATGAACACCGACAACATGTCGATTATTGGCGACACCCTCGATTACGGTCCGTTCGGCTTTCTCGACACCTACAACCCGGACTTTATCTGCAACCATTCAGATCACGGCGGGCGCTATGCCTTCAAGCGCCAGCCCATTATTGGTCTGTGGAACTGCAATGCCCTGGCCAATGCACTGACCAGCCTGCTCAGCGTGGAAGCACTGACCACAGTACTGGAAGAATACGAGCCGCTGTTTTTTGACAGCCTGTTGCAGCTCCACCGGCAAAAGCTCGGTCTGGTCAGGGCAGAGAAGAACGATCAGTCACTCATCGACGATCTGCTGGCGGCCATGACAGCCAGCAATGTCGACTACACTATTTTCTTTCGCAAACTCTGCGACTTTCAGGAGAAAGGTACCAATGACCCGCTGCGTGACCTGTTTCTGGATCGCGCAACTTTTGATAGCTGGGCTGAACGCTATCACCAGCGACTCGCCAAAGAATCTGAACAGATTTCAGCGGCGGAGCGCCGTCAAGCCATGCTGAAAACCAATCCAAAGTATGTGCTGCGCAACTACATGGCAGAAATCGCCATTCGCAAGGCCGAGGATGATGGGGATTATCGTGAAATTGACCGATTGCTCAAGCTGCTGCAAACGCCTTTTGATGAGCACCCGGACTGCGAGGAATACGCCAGGCATCCACCGGTCTGGAGCCAACAGCTGAGTGTGAGCTGTTCTTCCTGACAGAATTTATCAACCACCATCCGAACGTTCGATGACAGACTCAAACTTGAAGGCAAAAGCAGCGTGAGCCAGAGTATTGACATGATCTACAATGTGGAAAGATAAAAACAATACAGGATGGGATGCATGAAAAAGCAGAGTATATCGATGGGTGAACCGCAGTGATGGAGACATTTCAGGATATTTTCACCTATCAGCTTTTTCAGATCAGCGACCAGGCAATAACGCTCGCCCACCTTTTTCTTATTCCTCTCGTACTGTGGCTGATCTATCTTTTCATCAAGAAATCGAGTCACCTGCTGAACAAGACCCTGAACGCCAGGAACTTCAACGCTGATGTCGCCCTGTTGATCCAGCGTCTCTATTTCATAGTGATCCTGACTATCGTCATTATCACAGGGCTCGGTATTCTCGGTATTCCCCTGGCAGCCTTCGCCTTTGTTTCAGGCGCCATTGCAATCGGTGTCGGTTTCGGTGCACAGAATATTATCAACAATTTTATTTCCGGCTGGATACTGATGTGGGAGAAACCGATCCGGATCGGGGATTTCCTGGAGATCGGTGACGTCAGAGGTAGCGTAGATACCATCAATACACGTTCCACCAGAATCCGCCGCATAGACGGCGTTCATCTTCTTATTCCCAACAGCCAGTTACTGGAAAACATGGTAGTCAACTGGACACTGGTGGATCGCATGGTAAGGACCACTATCACTGTCGGTGTCGCTTATGGTTCGCCGATCAGGAAAGTTGCCGATCTGATCATGCAGGCCGCCGTTGAAGAGCCGGAAGTACTGTCGGAAGAAAAGGCTCCAAAAGTCATTTTTGAAGACTTCGGAGACAGCGCGCTGATCTTCGATGTCTATGTCTGGATTGACAGCTTCGGAGATACCGATCTTAGAACACTACGCTCCAATATTCGTTTCCGGATTACCGAACTTTTCGAAGCCAACGACATTGTTATTGCATTTCCGCAACGTGATGTACATATCGACGGCCAGGTACAGCTTGTCAGACCTCCGATAAAAAATGGGTCCCAAACCGCCGATTCATAATCATTTCTTGAAACGGAAATATGCAAGAATATAGGCCAGAACGGTCACCATCCGAGGCTGACACAGATGAAGGCAAGAAGTATAGGAAGCATAAAATGCCCTTTGATGAGCACCCGTGAGGAATACGCCAGGCACCCACCGGCCTGGAGCGAACAGCTGAGTATGAGCCGCTCCTCCTGACAGGATTTGCCAACCAACCATCCGAACGTTTAATGACTCAACAGGGTTCTGTTTAACTGGCCTATTGTACGGGTCCCTTGTCCTCCGGCTGCCAGGGCCATCGACCCTCGATTTCAAGGTGCAGCGTCAGGCTGAGGAAGGTTCGGATCAGAATAATCAGGCCGAGTACGGCAACATTCTCCAGTGACGTTTCTACAATCACGGTGCGAATGATGTCCCCGGCGATCAGGAACTCCAACCCCAGAATTATCGAGCGCCCCAGCTGCCTGCGATACACCCGGTAAGCAACACCCTCCGACTGATGGCGATAGCCCCGCAGGAAATTGAGGGTAGAGAGGACAGAGCCGATCATCACCACCAACACACCGGCAGCTTCGATCGCATATCCAGCCAGAGAAATAATCTCGATAAGTCCCATGATATTCCTGTCCTGTTTTAGAGTGGCCAGACCCAAAGAATCATGGGCGTGGCACCAGCCACGATCAGTATGGATAGCGGCAGCCCCATACGCCAATAGTCACCGAACTGATAACCACCCGGCTCCATCACCAAAGTATTGGATTGATGTCCGATAGGTGTTAAAAAAGCGCTGGAGGCACCAATTGCCACTGCCATGAGAAAGGGATCCGCCGAGACCTGCATACCCTGCGCAAGGTTGATGGCTACCGGGGCAGCCAGAATAGCAGCGGCGGCATTATTGACTACATTGGATAGCAGCATGACTGCCGTCATCAGTATCGCCAGGGTCGCTATCGGCGGAACAGCGCCGGCAATATTCAATAGTCCGTCGGCAATCAATTGGGAGCCACCGGTCGTTTCCAGTGCATTGCCAACCGGCAGCATGGCGGCCAGCAATACAATCACCGGCATATCGATACTTTTGTAGATTTCACCCGGCGGCACCAGATTCACCAGCACCATCACCAATGCGCCACACACCAGTGCAGTGGCGGCAGATACCAGATTCAGGGCTATCATCGCCAACGACAGGGCAAAGATCGCGATGGCCAGAAAAACCTTGCGTGGCCGACCTATCTCCAGCCCCCGGGAAGCCAGTGGCAGGCAACCCAGACTGGAAAGAGCTGCCGACATATTCTCCTCCTGAACCTGCAACAGCAGTATGTCCCCCGCCACAAAGCGGATTTTGCCAATCCGCTGCCGCAGGCGATGGCCCTGCCGGGCCACAGCGAGCACGTTCACGCTAAAGCGCTTGCGTAAATCAACACCGGTGGCGGTTGTGCCCAGCAGAACCGAACCGGGCGTGACAATAGCTTCCACCAACGTCAGCTTGCCGGGTTTGGTCTTTGGTTTCTCCTCAGTCTTTTCTTCGGCAGTGGCATCGCTGCTTCTATCAACCCGAGTTGACTCCTTAGCAACCTGCGATTCCTCCAGATCATCTCCGGATGAGTCTGCCAAATTCTCCTCTTTGCTGCGCTCCTCTGCCAACTCGAGACCGGTCTCATCGATCAATGACTTGAGGCTGTCCGAGTCGGCCTCCACCAGCAAAATATCCTGCTCCCGCAGCACCTTGTAGATGGATGGCATTTCCTGACGCTGTTCGTCGCGGTAGAGGCCCACCACCATCACATCGGAATCATCCTGCACGACGGACAACAGGTCGTGAAGGGTTTGTCCCGCATATTTGCAGCCTTCCGGAATCCGCAGCTCCGTCAGGTAGGCACTGATTTCAAACAGCGATTCCGAGTCATCCTGATCTTCACGCCGGGGCGTCAGTCGCCAGCCGATCAGCGCGATAAAGGCCACTCCAACCACCGTCACCAGCGCCCCCACCGGCATAAAATCAAACATGCCAAAAGGTGTACCACCGGCCTCTGCCCGATAGGACGCAATGATGATATTGGGTGGGGTGCCGATCATGGTCAGCATACCGCCGAGCAGCGAGCCAAACGCTAATGGCATCAGCAGCAGGGAGGGAGAAAAGCCGCTCTGGCGGGACATCCACACCGCCACTGGCATAAACAGCGCCAGCGCACCGACATTGTTCATAAAGCCGGAGCAGATGGCCACGATACCGGTCAGCACCGCCACCTGAATCCAGGGTGCATTGCCCGCCCGCATCAGGTGCTTTGAGAGGGTGTCCACCACCCCGGCATTGAGCAGCCCGCGACTCAACACCAGCACAGCCGCCACCGTAATCACTGCGGGGTGACCAAGCCCCATAAAAACCTGATCCGGCGGTACAATGCCCACCAGCGCCACGACCAACAGGGCCATCAGTGCCACGATATCGTAGCGCCAGCGATTCCAGACGAACATACCCAAAGTAGCGGCCAGCACCGCAAAGACAATTAATTGATCACTGTTTACACCACTCACAGGGATACTCCAGATCAACATTTGATGGGCTGAATAAACACAACAAACCGGGTTTGCCAGAGGCAAGCCCAACCGCTGACCTGTACAATATTCACTACAGGGTTACCTCGATCTGCTCAATCACCCGCAGCGCCTTGGCAACAGCCACCGCAGTGCTGCCTCCACGGGCCAGCGCAACCCCGAGGCGGCGTTCACCCTGCACCGTCGGTTTACCGAACAGACGCAATTCCGTGTCCGGCTCGGCTAGCGCCGCAGACAA
>CATLZI010000124.1 GCA_950063125.1 uncultured Porticoccus sp.
CAAAACCGCCCCCATGCCTGCCGAAGTGGCCAGGGTTATCATGGGACTGACGCCACTGACGTAAAATGCAATCAGCAGTGGCAGGCAGCCCCACAACAAAATCAGAGAACCCTCTGCAAGCCCTTTACTCAGAGTAACAAGGCTAACCGTAGCGGGACTGAGCAGTGGCAGCAGGCTGCCAAAAAAGGCCACCACTGACGCCTGTATCCGTCCGCGCATGATGTACTGAGCCAGTGCCCGCATCAGCTGGTGCTACGGATTACTGGTGGCTGTCCGTATAAGGCAGCAATGCCAGTAAGCGCGCGCGCTTGATGGCAGTGGACAGCTGACGCTGGTACTTGGCCTTGGTGCCAGTAATACGGCTTGGCACAATTTTTCCAGTTTCAGAGACATACTGCTTCAGTGTTTCCAGATCTTTATAATCGATTTCCGGAGCACCTTCGGCACTGAAACGGCAGAATTTACGACGACGATTGAAACGAGCCATCTTACTTCTCCTCTTCCACTACTTCTTCTGACGGCGCATCGGCTGCATCATCGGCAGAAGACGTGTCATCATCGTTGTCTGAATTATCAGCGGATGGGGCACGTTGTCCCTCACCAGTACGCTGACTGTCAGATGCCGCTTCTTCAGTCCGGGTATCGCGACGGTCGCTGCGATGATCTGACTTCTCCGCTTTCATGATCGGCGAGTCACCCGTCACGGCTTCATCGCAGCTGAAGATTGCGCTGCGGATAACAGCATCGTTGTAGCGGAATGCAGAGCTCAGCTCATCCAGAACATCCTGACCACATTCAATATTCATCAGGACATAGTGAGCTTTGTGGATCTTGTTGATTGGATAGGCCAGTTGGCGGCGGCCCCAGTCCTCGAGTCGATGTACCGTTCCGTTGCCGGCGGCAATGGTGCTGTTGTAACGCTCGATCATCCCGGGAACCTGCTCGCTCTGGTCCGGGTGAACCATAAATACGATTTCGTAGTGACGCATTGTCTCTCCCTACGGGTTATAGCTGCCCACCCAGTGCGGTGCAGCAAGGAGTATTGGCCCGATACAGACCAAGGGCGGGCATTCTACGGGTATGCCACCGCTATTTCAAGCGACATTTCAGGGAGTTACAGGGTTGGAACTGTCCATTTTAGCCGTTATGATTGACCGCTCACCTTCCCCATTTACCGAGGAAAAAACATGAAAACGATAGGCCTGTTAGCCATTATACTGTTTGCACTGTCCAGTGTTGGTTGCACCAAGGTGGGCAGTGAGGCCTGGTGTGCCAAAATGAAAGATACGCCCAAAGGTGACTGGACGGCCAACGAAGCCGCCGACTTCGCAAAACACTGTATTATCAAATAAATACAGGGGCCGTCAGGCAGTGCTGGCAAGGTGTCATCGGCGTTGCCTGACGGCCTCAAACAGGCAAATGCCCGTCGCAACGGACACATTCAGACTGCTGACCACACCCGCCATGGGCAGTTTTACCAACAGGTCGCAATATTCCCGGGTCAGTCGTCGCAGGCCTTTTTCCTCGGCACCCATGACCAACGCGACAGGCCCTTTCAGGTCAGTATTGTAAACCAGCTGTTCGGCTTCTCCCGCCGCACCGATAATCCACAATCCCCTCGCCTGCAACTTCCTCAGCGTCCGTGCCAGATTGGTCACTACCACCAGTGGCACGTTTTCAACGGCACCGCAGGCGACTTTTTGCACGACCGGAGTGAGGCCCACCGAGTTGTCCTTTGGCACGATCACGGCCTGAACCCCAGCGGCATCAGCAGAGCGGAGACAGGCACCCAGATTGTGCGGATCGGTGATACCGTCCAGAACCAGTAAAAAAGGCGTTTCCTCTGACCGGTCAAGTAACTCATAGAGGAAATGCTCATCCTGCACTTCAGCATCGTCACAGAGTGCTGCAACACCCTGATGCGAGCCATCTGCCAGGTCATCCAGGTCCGAGCGCATCACCCGCTCCACACTGAGTCCCTGGCGCTCGGCCATGGCCAGTATTTTTTGCAGGCGCTGGTCTTCGCGGCCACGCAACACTTTTAACAGCCGCACCTTGTTGGCAGAGGTTTTCAACACGGCCTGGACCGCATGTAATCCGAAAATCCACTGACCCTGCCCCTTGGCATGGTCCGTCAGCTTATCTGTCATGATCAGTACTCATCAGAGGCTACACAAGCTGCATCAGCGTTTTGCAACCGGCGGTTTGCGTCGCCGGGGTTTCTGCTGGTTACCGGCTTTATCCGTTTTTGCAGCGGACTTGTCCGACCTGGGTTTCCCGGTTTTTCCGCGCTTTCTTGCGGACTGTTCGTGTTCTGCTGCCAGCGCTGCAGCTTTAGGGCCTGCGGATGTCGCTTTCCTGCCTTTTTTACCTTCTTCCACCAGATCAAAATCGATCTTGCGTTCATCCAGTGCCACCCGACTGACCCTGACCCGCAATTTGTCACCCAGCCGGAACACCCGCTTGGTTCGCTCACCCACCAAACGGTGGTGGGCGGCTTCGTGGTAGTAGTAATCCTTTGGCAACCCGGTGATATGAACAAGGCCTTCAATAAACAGCTCGGTCAGCTGTACAAACAAACCGAAACCGGTTACCGAAACCACAACGCCTTCGTATTCATCACCGACCCTGGACAACAGGTATTCGCACTTCAGCCAATTCACCACATCACGGGTCGCTTCATCGGCGCGGCGCTCCGTCATGGAGCAGTGTTCACCGCTGTTGATCATCCACTGCTCATCATAAGGATAAATCGACGCAGCACTCAGGATAGGAGCCCCTTCCACTTGCCTGGTGTGGCTCACTTTCCCTTTTTTGCGAATGAGATAACGAAGCGCCCGATGGACCAGCAGGTCGGGATAGCGCCGGATTGGGGAGGTAAAGTGGGCATAGGCCGAATAATTCAAACCGAAGTGACCGTCATTCTCGGGGTCATAAACGGCCTGGTTCATGGTGCGCAGAATCACGGTCTGAATCACGCCGGCATCGGGACGACCGGCAATTTTTAACAATACCTGCTGGAAATCCTTCGGCGACGGCTCGTCACCACCGGGTAGACCGAGGCCAATCTCACCCAGAAATTCACGCAGGTTGGCCAGCTTCTCCTGCCGGGGCCGCTGGTGTACCCGATAGAGCGCCGGCAGCTTGCTCTTCTCCAGCAGTGTCGCCGTGCAGACGTTGGCACAGAGCATACACTCCTCGATCAGCCGGTGTGCCTCGGTGCGCTCAGAGGGGATGATCTGCTGAATTTTGCGCTCGGCATCAAACAGAATGCGGGTTTCCTGACTATCAAAGTCGATGGCGCCACGGATCTCCCGACGACCCAACAGAGCGAGAAACAGGTCATAGAGGTGGTCAACGTGCTCCACCACTGCGTTAAACTGCTTGCGAATGCCGCTATTGCGGTCTCCGTGCTGGGCAATCATGGCGGCCACCTGGGTGTAAGTCAGGCGACTGTGGGAATAAATAACCCCCTCGTAGAACTGGAATTTAGTGATCTGACCGTCGGCATCCATGGTCATTTCACAAACCATGGTGAGTCGATCCACCTGGGGATTCAGTGAACAGAGGCCGTTGGAAAGCTTTTCCGGTAACATCGGTACCACATGCTGGGGAAAATACACGGAATTGCCCCGCAAGTAGGCCTCCTCGTCCAGCGGGCTGCCCACAGCCACATAATGTGAGACATCGGCAATCGCCACATAGAGCCGCCAGCCACCGCGACTGAGCGGTTCGCAGTACACGGCATCATCAAAGTCCCTGGCATCCTCGCCGTCGATCGTGACAAAGGGCAGGTGGCGCAAATCCACCCGGAACTGTTTGTCCTCTTCCCGGACCTCAGCCGGGATGGCCTCGGCCTGATCGATCACCGCTTGCGGCCATTGATTGGGAATACCGTAATTATGAATGGAAATATCAATCTCCATCCCGGGCGCCAGATGCTCACCCAGCACCTGAATGACCCGCCCGGCGGGCAGATTGTGGCGGCTCGGATGGGTCGTGATTTCCACCACCACAATCTGGCCTGGCTCAATATCGCTGCGCTGGTCAGGGGGAATCATGATGTCTTGGGAGACACGGGGGTTGTCCGGGCGAACAAAATGGATGCCGCTCTCCACAAAATAACGACCCACCAACGTAGTAGTGCGGTGCTCTACCACCTCGACGATGGACCCTTCCGAGCGGCCCCGGCGATCCACCCCGGCCACCCGCACCAGCACTTCATCGCCGTCCATGACACGGCGCATCTGGCGGCTCGAGAGAAACAGATCGTCACCGCCCTCGGCGGGTTTAACAAAGCCGAATCCCTCCGGATGACCAATGACCCGACCCTTGATCAGATTCATCTTGTTCAACGGGCCATAGGCGTTGCGGCGATTGCGAACGGCCTGGCCGTCCCGCTCCATGGCGATCAAGCGGCGTCGCAGCGCTTCCATGCCATCCTCATCGCTCAGGCCAAAGGCCTCGAGAAGCTCTTCATAGGTCAGGGGCCCAACACTGTTTTCGAGGAAATCGAGAATAAACTCCCGACTGGGCACCGGCTTGTCGTATTTAGCCGCTTCACGGTCGGCAAAGGGATCTTTGTTCACAGTTTTTTTCATTGGTATTCCAAACGTAAGAAATGCACCACCGACGCCACAGAGGAAATCGGCTAAAGTATATAAATATCAGAACATACTTGTCCGGAACTCTCCACGGCTTTTTTTCAGCAACCGGCTTTAACTGCGGGCTCGGGGCTAAATCAGAACAATCATTACTGTCTTTTAAATGCATTTTTTTACAGCACATAATTGACAACAGTGAATACCGTCTCTATAGTCTCGCACCGCTGGTGAAGTAGCTTCTGCTTCCCATCATGCCCAGGTGGCGGAACTGGTAGACGCGCTAGCTTCAGGTGCTAGTGACCGCAAGGTCGTGGAGGTTCAAGTCCTCTCCTGGGCACCATTTTAAAAAGGTTGAATGACCGCGAGAAACCATTTAAGAACTTGATTCTTAAATGGTTTTTTTGTTTTTAGTCGCTCAAACTATCCCTTCAACCCCCTCGACTTCCATACGCTTGATAATAAATATTGCAAAGCTATAATCGAGTTGATTGCGCAGACTGCTTTTAACAGGAAGCTGTGAAAAAAATGCATTTTTCTCCTAGAACACACCACGTAGCCTTTCCCTCCTAACCGAGCGTGATTGATTAGTCGCGCTCGGCCCCCTGTTCTATCCAAAAATCTAACCGTTATGCCCTGGTCAAAAACCCAGAGCACCTAAGCTATTGGTGTGCAAAATGAATATTAAGTACTTGTCAGACATCCGGAATTTTATCGGAAAACTGATGGATCCGGTGGAGAGGAATAAAACATTCTACCCCTTGACACTAAGTCCGGTTGAAATTGCCAACGTGATTGATAAATTGGAGGGCATCTATGACTCACCTCCCAACACACCCCACGATGGCAACACCGTCTCAATAGAATCAAGCATCAACCTCATCGATATGCTCGACGACAGTGAAACCACTATCACCGTTGTGCTGCCTGGTGATAGCGATCCATCGCAAGGAAAAATCTCCGTCCTTTCCCCTTTGGGCTCTGCCCTGCTAGGTAAAAAACACGGCGAAACCATAACCTTCTTCGTCGGAAACCGTATGAATCGTTTTCAAATTTTGGCTGTAGCGTAAAAATTTTCACAGATCTGGAGGGAAATAATCATGCAGTCTTTTACATGCCGCTCATAGTTGAGAATAAACAGCTGAGCTGAATTTTTATTTTCCTCTATCGCCCGATGCGGCAGTCACTTTTTGCTTATATTCGATCAACAGAACAATGGAGACTGACATGAGTAAGAACAAAGTGAGCAAGAGCAAAATTCAAGCGGGCAGCAAAAAACCGCCCCAAAAAACTCTGAAAGAAAAACGTAAAGAAAAGAAAACCATCTCAAGTATTTAACTGGTAGCGAGCAGGGGTGCCAGGCACCCCTGCTCTACCTTTTTCCTGTCTCAGCCAAAAAAGTGTCTGTAATACTCCCTTGTTATTTTCCAAAGTTAACAGCAATCGTCAAAATTGCTTGTAACAAAACCCTTCATTGCCCATCTTATTGATATTGCTGAATCACAAGTTTGTGGCAGTCCAGCGACTGGCCTCAAACTAGCCTGAACTCAAACACTGAAAGGAATGCCCTGTGTATAGAACCACCAAGAAGCTGATGATTGTCGCCGCTGTGGTTAT
>CATLZI010000125.1 GCA_950063125.1 uncultured Porticoccus sp.
GGTGAGCAGATCACGGAGCGCGGTGTTGGTAACGGTATATCAATGCTGATTTTTGCCGGTATTGCCGCGGGTATCCCGTCTGCTATTGGTCAGGCGTTTGAGTCATCACGGCAGGGTGAACTACATATTCTCGCCTTGTTGGTTGTGGGTGTTTTGGCAATTGCCGTGGTTTATTTCGTTGTGTTTGTCGAGCGTGGTCAGCGCCGCATCACCGTGAACTATGCGCAAAGGCAACCGGGCAGAGGACCGGCACAAACCAGCCACTTACCTCTGAAAGTGAACATGGCTGGTGTCATACCGGCAATTTTCGCCAGTAGCATTCTGTTGTTCCCGGCGTCTATTGCGCAATGGTTCGGCCAGGGAGCAGATAGTCCGGATTGGCTACAGGACGTGGCGTTATTTCTCGGGCCCGGCCAACCACTGCATGTACTGCTGTTTGCCGGATTGATAATTTTCTTCTGCTTTTTCTATTCGGCCTTGATGTTTAATCCGAAAGAGATGGCAGATAACCTTAAGCGGGGTGGCGCGTTCTTACCCGGTATTCGTCCCGGCGAACAAACTGCGCGTTATATCGACGGTGTCATGACAAAGTTGACCCTGGTCGGTGGTTTGTATATGGCGGCTGTATGCTTGCTGCCGCAATTTTTGAATATTTATTTTAATGTGCCCTTCTATCTGGGTGGCACCTCATTGCTGATTGTTGTCGTTGTTACCATGGATTTCATGGCTCAGGTCCAATCTCATTTGATGTCACGTCAGTATGAATCGCTAATGAAGAAATCGAATCTGAAAGGTTTTGGCAGCGGAATTCGCTAGTTGAAGTTGAGGTGTTCCTATGAAAGTGCGTGCTTCGGTAAAAAAAATGTGCCGCAACTGCAAGGTTGTTAAACGCAAGAGTGTTGTGAGAGTGATTTGTAGTGCAGAACCCCGCCATAAACAACGGCAGGGTTAGTCGTAGACAGTTATTGATTTTTTGTGCCTTCAGCGCTATCCTTTTGCGCCTTTTTGGCCAGCCCTGTGGGCTGTTAAAGCAAGTTGACGGCAGTTAAACATAAAAGTGGAGTAAAGTGATGGCCCGTATTGCCGGTGTCAACATCCCAGATAATAAACATGCGGTGATTTCACTTACCTATGTTTTCGGGATTGGTCGCAGTTCAGCCCGTGCTATTTGTGCCCAGGTTGGTATTGCCGAGGACGTAAAGATTTCCGATTTGAGCGATGAGCAGATGGACGCTGTCCGTAATGCTGTTGGCGATCACACAGTTGAAGGTGATCTGCGTCGCGAAGTCAGCATGAGCATCAAGCGTTTGATGGATCTGGCCTGTTATCGAGGTCTCCGTCACCGTCGTGGTCTCCCGCTGCGCGGTCAACGCACCAAAACGAATGCGCGTACCCGTAAAGGCCCTCGCAAGCCCATCAAGCGATAGGAAAGACAAATGGCAAAGCCTGGACAAAAATCGACTCGGAAAAAAGTCAAAAAGACAGTTGTTGATGGTGTGGCGCATATTCACGCTTCATTCAACAATACGATCGTAACGATTAGTGATCGTCAGGGTAATACCCTGAGTTGGGCCACCTCTGGTGGTTCTGGGTTCCGCGGTTCACGGAAAAGTACGCCTTTTGCTGCTCAGGTAGCTGCGGAGCGTGCTGGCCTCGCTGCACAGGAATACGGATTGAAAAATCTGGATGTTCAGGTGAAAGGCCCCGGGCCCGGTCGTGAGTCTGCCGTGCGCGCACTGAACAATGCAGGCTTCAAAATTACCAATATCACCGACGTGACACCGATCCCGCACAACGGCTGTCGTCCGCCGAAAAAGCGTCGGGTATAAGAGGATAGTTAACTAATGGCAAGATATCTTGGACCGACTTGTAAGCTTTCCCGACGCGAAGGCACGGATCTTTTTCTCAAGAGTGGTATCCGTCCACTGGAGTCAAAGTGTCGCGCAGAAAGTGCACCCGGCCAACACGGTCAACGACGTGGTCGTCTTTCTGATTATGGCGTTCAGTTGCGCGAAAAACAAAAAGTGCGTCGACTTTACGGCGTATTGGAAAAACAATTCCGCAATTACTACAAGGAAGCGGCCCGCATAAAAGGTGCAACGGGTGAAAACCTGCTGCAACTGCTTGAGCGCCGTTTGGATAATGTTGTTTACCGCATGGGCTTTGGTTCCACGCGTGCAGAGGCTCGTCAACTTGTTGCTCACAACTCTATCCAGGTGAATGGCAAGAAGGTCAATATTCCCTCATACAGAGTGATGGATGGCGACGTAGTGAGCATTCGTGAAAAATGTAAAAAACAGTTACGTATTCAGTCTGCGATGCAAATTGCTTCGCAGCGAGGATTGGTTGACTGGATGGAAATAGATGCGAATAAACTGGAAGGTGTGTTCAAGCGCAATCCGGTGCGCAGCGATCTCCCTGCTGAAATCAATGAAAACCTCATTGTTGAACTTTACTCGAAGTAAAGAACTGAAGGCTGAAAACCAGTTAAGCGACCCCATCTAACAGGTACAGATATGCAGACATCAGTAAATGAGTTTTTGACACCACGCAACATCGACGTAACTGAGCTCGGGCCAACCCGTGCCAAGGTCGTTTTAGAACCATTGGAGCGTGGATTTGGTCATACACTGGGTAATGCGCTGCGCCGCATTCTGTTGTCATCAATGGGTGGTGCGGCCATTGTCGAGGTTGAGATTGACGGTGTGCTACACGAATACAGCAGCATCGAAGGCGTTCAGGAAGATGTTATTGAAATCCTCCTGAACCTCAAAGAGGTTGCTATCGTTCTGCACGACAAGGACGAGGTTACGCTGACCCTGAGCAAAAAAGGCAAAGGGGTTGTGACTGCTGGTGATATTCAGGTAGATAACTCTGTAGAAATTAAAAACCCCGATCACCTGATTGCCACGATCACGGGTGATACTGCTCTGAATATGCAGCTACACATCACCACAGGACGTGGTTATCAACCGGTTGATAGCCGTGGTAATGATGAAGATGAGACCCGCTCTATTGGTCGTCTCCAGTTGGATGCCACCTTTAGCCCGGTTCGCCGTGTGGCCTATGTTGTTGAGAGTGCCCGGGTTGAGCAGCGTACTGACCTCGACAAGCTGGTGCTGGATCTTGAGACCAATGGCACCATTGATCCTGAAGAGGCTATTCGTCGTGCAGCTACTATTCTGCAACAGCAGCTGGCCGTATTTGTCGATCTGGAAAGCGAAAATCTTGCTGAGCCGGTAGAGCGAGAGGAAGAAGTAGATCCGATTCTCCTTCGTCCTGTTGATGACCTGGAGCTCACAGTACGTTCAGCAAACTGCCTGAAAGCGGAGAGCATTTATTATATTGGTGATCTTATCCAGCGCACTGAAGTTGAGCTGCTGAAGACGCCAAATCTTGGTAAAAAGTCGCTCACTGAAATTAAGGACGTACTGGCATCCCGTGGACTTTCCCTGGGTATGCGTCTGGAAAACTGGCCACCTGCCAGCCTGCGTTCTGACACTGAACAGGTGTAATTGATTAGGGTTGCAGATGTAGTCTGCGACCGTTGCATAGAGTACTTGCTGAGTTAACAGCAACATTTTAAAGGAAGTATAAAATCATGCGTCATCGTCTTAGTGGCCGCAAATTAAGTCGTACAGGTGCCCACCGTCGCGCCATGTTTCGCAATATGACGACCTCCCTGGTTGAACACGAATTGATCAGGACTACGCTGCCAAAAGCAAAAGAGTTGCGGCGTTTTGCCGAACCTCTGATCACCCTGTCAAAACAGGACAGCGTTGCCAATCGTCGTCTGGCATTTGACCGCTTGCGCTGCAAGTCTGCTGTCGGTAAATTGTTTGCCGAACTCGGGCCGCGCTATGAAAGTCGTCCCGGTGGCTATATCCGCATTCTCAAGTGTGGACTGCGCTCTGGTGATGCTGCGCCAATGGCTTACGTAGAATTGGTAGACCGCCCAGATGTTGAGCCGGTTGATGTGGACGATGATGAATAATTGACCAGGATGATTTGGTCAGATAAGAGCCGGACGAATGTCCGGCTTTTTTATGCCCTTTTTGCCGGTAAACTAAAAAGTGCGTGATAGCCTTTTTTGGGCTACTGAATAATTACTGATCATTTTAGATACAGGGTGTCGCAATGAAAGTACTGGTCACCGGAGGTGCGGGCTATATTGGTAGTCATGCCTGTGTTGCGCTGCTTGAAGCAGGCCACGACATTGTTGTGCTGGACAACTTCGCAAACAGTTGTATGGCGTCGCTGGACCGGGTCAAACAAATTACCGGAAAGGATTTTCCTGTGGTGGAAGGTGATGTCAATCACCATCGGGTTCTGGACACTATTTTTAAAAGTCACAATATCGATGCAGTGATGCATTTTGCGGGCTATAAAGCCGTAGGTGAGTCCTGTGAAAAGCCACTACTCTATTATCGCAACAACGTTGCCGGCACGCTAACCCTGTGTGAAGCAATGCAGAAACATCAGGTTACCCTGTTAATTTTCAGTTCTTCAGCTACCGTCTATGGTGATCCGCCTACGGTGCCGATCAAAGAGGATTTCCCGCTCACCGCCACAAACCCCTACGGCCGTTCCAAGCTGATGGTGGAGGAAATTCTGCGCGATTTAGTGAGGGCTGAACAGCTTTCAGGATCCCGGGCCTGGCAAATTGGTCTGATGCGCTACTTCAATCCGGTGGGTGCCCACCCCAGTGGCTTGATCGGTGAAGATCCCAATGGTATTCCAAACAATTTATTACCTTACATTTCCCAGGTGGCAATCGGTCGATTGCCTGCCTTATCGGTATTCGGTTCGGACTACCCGACTATTGATGGAACAGGCGTCCGGGACTATCTTCACGTGATGGATCTGGCCGAAGGTCATGTCTGTGCATTGGACTACCTTGCCCAGGTTAAAAGCACAACGGGATGTCACACCTGGAACCTTGGTACCGGTAAGGGCTATTCAGTGCTGGAGATGATAAGGGCATTTGAATCTGCCAGTGGAAAGACTGTGGCCTTTAAAATGGCTCCGCGCAGGGCGGGGGATATTGCGGCCTGTTGGGCGGATACATCCAAGGCCGAGAGTGAGCTCGGCTGGACAGCATCGCGTGGCCTGTCTGAGATGATGGAAGACAGCTGGCGCTGGCAGTTGGATAATCCACGGGGCTATCGCAGCTGATACTGGCAGAGGGTTATACCTATGCCAGGGGCAGCTGGATATGGAAGGTGGTGCCGACATTCATGTCAGAGGTAACTGCGAGTTGCCCTTTGTGCTGTTCTGTGATGATGAAGTGTGAGAACGAGAGACGCTTGCCCGCGTCATAGTCTTCTGCAGATGACTTGCCTGCTTTATTGGTGAAGAAGGGTTCAAATATATACTGTTGTTCATCATAGCTGATGCCCAAGCCGTTGTGTTGAACCTTGATCCAAAGCATGTCATAACAAACAATGACCTGAATGCGAATAATCGGTGTGTGTCCTGACCTGTTCACCTGGCCGAGAGCGTGACAGGCATGGCGGAACAAGCTGAGAAACACCTGCTGTAATTCTGATGCGTAGCAGGGGATCTCCGGGAGATTTCGGCTGTAGTGTCTTTCTATCGTAATTTCCCGGAATCGCAACCCGGATGGTACCGAAAGCACATCATTAGCCAATTCGATCGTGTGCTCAATAAGTCCAGTGATGTTTGCCAGTCGTTTCTCGCCACCGCGACTTTTGGAGAAGTCCAGCAAGTTGTTGATAACGGCCAGCGCCTGCTGTCCCTGATGATCTGCCTCTTCCAGTACGCTGGTTACGTCGTCTGCCCACGGCGAGCCCGCCCTATTTGTTTGTAATAGTCGGTATGCGGTCTGAAGGTCATTCAGAATAATCTGCAACGGGGCATTAATATCGTGGGCCATGGTCGCTGCCAGCTCGCCCATGGAAGACATCTTGTCGCGCTGAATTAGCATGTTGGATGTAAGAATGTGTTGTGTGACATCGTCAATCAGGATGACTGCATCGGTTTCTGCCTGGTTGCGCAACGGGTAAATGGTTATATCAAAATGGTATTGGCCCCGCTGGCTGTGTTTGATGGTCACTGGTTTTTTATCGCTTAACGCCAGCATGATACCGCTTGCCGCGATAATAAGTGAACCAACAATCATCCATGCGTCAGGGCGCTCTCCAAATACAAAGAAGCCAATAATAAACACCAAAATGAGCTGGGAATAATGGA
>CATLZI010000126.1 GCA_950063125.1 uncultured Porticoccus sp.
GTGTGATTGAAATGTCGATAAAACGCTGCCAAAGTTGGCGGCAATGGTGGTCACCTGATTGCAGTTTGACCACGTATTGACGCGCCTTCTGCGCAAATTTTTCATCTTGGTCAAAATGTTGTTTGGCCTGTTGATAAAAAACCTCCAGATCCCCTAGAGCCAGTTCAGGTCGCTCCCCTTCACCCAAATGTTCCTCAAGCTCGGCGATGAGCATGCCAAATTGGGTGCCCCAATCCCCCATGTGATTTTGGCGGACCACGTCATGGCCCAGGAACTCGAGGGTGCGAACCACGGCATCACCGATAATGGTGCTGCGCAGATGGCCCACGTGCATTTCCTTGGCCAGGTTGGGCCCGGAATAGTCAACGACAATTTTTTGTTGATTCGACACCTGTACGCCGAGCTTTTCATCTTCGCTCAGTGTTTGTAGTTGGTCGGCAATGAAGCGGTTTGACAAGTGAATATTAATAAATCCGGGGCCGGCAATATCCACATGATCGGCAATATCATTCAGGTTGAGATGCTTGACAATCCTGGCTGCCAAGTCCCGCGGGTTGCTTTTTTGCCGCTTGGCCGCCGCCATGGCGCCATTGGCCTGAAAGTCACCAAACTCGGGTCTGGTGCTGAGTGTGATATTGGTTGGGCAATCATCAGGAATGTCCGATGCCGACATGGCAGCCCTTACGCGTTGTTCAATCAGGGTTTTAATACTCATATGGCAGAGTGTGTCTTGTTAAATGAAAACGGGATTGTAGCCCCCCGTATCCAAAAAGCCAGTGGTTGCTGTTGATGGATACAGGGCCTGCCAGTATAGTCGAAGAGCATGGGTATACCTGACAGGAATCCGGTGTTGCCTGGCTTTCTCCTGATCGAGATGTGAGTTGACGCCAATTCCCCGACCATGACCCTACTCGAATAGTCGTCGCATTTATGCTGTTCCCCGTTAAACAATTCATATTCATCCGAGGTGACCTTGCAAGTTCAACAGACCATCGAAAACAAACTGACAGCGGCGTTTACACCGGATTTCCTGCAAGTGCTCAACGAGAGTTACATGCATGCGGTCCCCGCAGATTCAGAAACGCATTTTAAGCTGGTCATCGTCTCTGGTTCATTTGAGGGGATGCGGGCCGTACAGCGCCATCAGCGGGTGTACCAGCTGCTATCTGATGAGCTGGCTGGTGGCGTCCATGCCCTGGCACTGCATATCTTCACGCCTGACGAATGGCGAGAGCAGGAGAGTGCACCTTCGTCACCGGCCTGTATGGGAAAAAATGGTTGATTTCGGAAAATCGCATTTCTACGCATCCCTCTCATTTGCAATGCTGTATAGCTAACAACGATTCCTGGATGACGATAACGAGGTATAAGATGAAAAAAATAACAAGTATTTTGATTGCGGCACTGGTGATTTTGTCACCGACAATCCATGCGGGTGGAGCGACAGACTCTGGTGGTGTGAAGGCCTACATTATCTCGCCCAAAGACGGAGAAACTGTGAGCAGTCCGGTAACGGTACGGTTCGGCCTGCGTGGTATCGGTGTTGCTCCTGCGGGTGTCCAACGGGAGCATACAGGGCACCATCATCTATTGGTCAACGTCCAACAGTTGCCAGATATGGATAAGCCAATCCCGGCTGATGACCAACACCGTCATTTTGGTGGTGGCCAGACTGAAGTGAGTATTGAGCTGCCCCCGGGAGAGCATAGACTACAATTATTGCTCGGAGACCATTCCCATGTCCCGCACAAGCCTCCAGTACTTTCTGAGCCAATAATCATTAAGGTGTATTGATCTAGCGCAAGTCAATGATTCTGTTTACTTAATCCAGATCAAATGGTGGTAGTTAAGCTCTTGGTTTAATGGCCTTGTCTTTTAGTGCTACCTTTCTGGAGAAAGTAAATGTTCAAGCAAAAAGCATTGTCGCTGGCAATTCATATGACCCTGGCCGGGAGTCTTTTGGCCGGGACCACAGGTGTTATGGCCTACGAGGCGGGAGATGTTATTGTCCGTGCAGGTGCCGCAACGGTTGAACCTAACGATGACAGCAGCCGTCTTACACTTAATGGTGCCGGGTTGCCGAACAGCAAGGCCTATGTCGATTCCGACACTCAGCTCGGCCTTACCCTGACCTATATGTTGACGGATCATCTGGGTTTAGGCCTGTTGGCAGCCACACCCTTTAAGCACGATATTAAAGCCAAAAACTTGCTGGTTCCCGGAAAGATTGATGCGGGTTCGACCAAGCATTTACCGCCTACCCTGACGCTGCAATATTTTCCGATGAAAGCTGAATCCCGGTTCCAGCCCTATGCCGGGGTCGGTATTAACTACACAAAGTTTTTCGAAGAGGACGTTGCCAGTGAACTTGAGGGTATTGTCGGTGCAGGCGGCAAGTTAAAACTTGATGACTCCTGGGGTCTGGCGTTTGAACTGGGTATGGATTACGCATTGTCCGATCGTTGGGTAGTCAATGCCGCAGTGTGGTATATCGATATCGATACCGATGCGAAATTCAATTTCCCGGGCGCGGAGGTGAAGACCAAGGTGGATATTGATCCACTGGTCTATATGGTGGGTATAGGCTACAAGTTTTAACGAAGAACTTTGTTCGCTGGTTGTACAAAAGCCGGTTTTATAAACCGGCTTTTTCGTTTCTGTATCAATCAAAAACCAGAAGAAATGCTTAATTGAAAAATTCTAGTTGGCCAACTCACGTAGTTTGTCAAGATTGAGCAGTTCCACTTCCTTTTTGTCGACCTTCAGCAATGCCTGTTTTTGAAAGCGGCTTAATACCCGGCTGACAGTCTCAACAGTAAGCCCCAGATAATTACCGATGTCAGCACGTGACATTGGTAACCTGAACCGTGTGGCAGAGAGTTTAAGTCGGAAATTGCGGTTTGAAATACTCATCAACAATGTTGCCACCCGCTCTTCGGCTGTATTTTTGCTGAGTAGGCTAAGGAGTTGTTGATCACCGGTAATCTCCAGGCTCATCAACTGGAAAAAGTGGCGTTGCAGTGTGGGGATTGCAATACTCAGTTCCTGAAGTCGGTTGAAAGGGATTTCACAGACGGAAGAGGTTTCCATCGCGACAGCAGAATTGGTGTATCGGTTCTGGCCTATACCATCCATACCGAATATTTCCCCCGGGAGGTGAAATCCAGTAACCTGTTCCTGGCCACTATTGCTGATTGTATAACTTTTGATCGAGCCACTGCGAACTGCAAAGACAGAGCTGAATTCTTCTCCAGTATGGTAGATATGGTGGTCTTTTTGAAGAGGTTTGCCTCGCTGAATGATTTCGTCCAGTCGTTCTACCTCCTTGGTTTGCAGTGCAAGCGGGAGACAGAGCGCATTCATACGGCAGTCACCGCAGTGGAATGTATTATTGTGGGGGCAGACCGAATCCATCGACATCTCTCTGATCTTATTATGTCTCATTATAGCGACGATCATGCTAATGGTCATTAATGACCGTTACATCGGCACGCCTGAAGACTATCGCAGAAATATCGGAGATGGTCGAGCCCAAGAGTGGTCAAGACCAGATAATCAGATTCTCTGGTTAGCCAACCCACAGACAGAGCTTCTTTAAAAAGTTTGGCGAGTTCCGGGCATAACTTGATGGTAAGGTCACAACTGGTCATATGTACCCGGTGAAAACAGAGCAACTGATTGACCAGTTGCCAGGGTGGCAGGTTTTGCGGTTGATGAGCTGGAAAGAGCCCTGTGCAATGCACAGGGAGGTGCTTTTCATCAAGTGCCTGTCGATAGTCGTGAATGGAGTCAGTATTCTGGTAGTATCCATCACCAAATTTACCCAGTGCACCAAGGCCAATACCAACCCAGTCTATCAGGCTGTCTCTGGCCATTCCCCAGGGCGTATATTGGAGGGCCTCGCTCTGGCGAAGTTGCAGAAGTTTATGCCCTTGAATGATAAAAAAACGATCTGCCAAAAGTTGATAGTGTTGACTGCTCATTCTCCGCGAAAGCTGGCTGAGGGTTGCTGCACCCTCCATTGTCTGTAGCCCCTGTAACTCAATAATTGCCGGTTGATAGCGGATTAACTCAGTAAGCCAGTGGTCCAATGTATCCGGGTCGGCCTGATTGACCTGCAGGCAGCAGTGCCACTCTCCAAAATGAAAGTCACTGGCTGTTGTCAGGATCGATGTAAATTGCTGTTTGTGGGGCGGTATTGCGGCATTAATGGTTAGTCGAAAGCAATCAAAATGAAGTCCCTTCATTAAGGCCAGTTTTTCGGCGGTTATATCTGTAAGCGTGTATTCAAAGCCGTATTCACACGCTTTCTTGTTTCGGGGATTGAAATAACTGTTGGATAAAAAAACCAGTTCTGTGAGTTCACCCCTGTTCATGCCTTGTAATGGCCTGTTTCTGAGCCAGAATTTCACCAAAGGTTGGTATCTGAAGACAGGCTGAATCAGCTCGATCTCTCTGCTGACGAGTTCTGGGTAAGTGCTGTTGGCATCACACGGTATATAAATGTTCAGTGCAACCGGTGAGATTGACGTGCGTCGCTTCTTCAGTTGTTCCTTGGGACAACTGACCAGCGATTTGAAAAACTCTGCCTCAATATCAGAGTGAGGACAGAACAGGTTGTTGGGTACCGTCGCAACGTGCATTTGCCGACTGACTCACAGGTGACAACAGGATTGGTTACTGAGGTTAAGGGGAATTGCCAAAGATCCACATGATATGGGTCAAATTTCTGATGTTAGAACGATTGATCCCCGTCATTAAATGGTTCGAAACAAGGCATGATTGTCGTCATCAGGTCCGGTTTTCGACCGTTACTGTCTCATCAAGTGCCACAGGGTTGCCGGGCGCAATGCTATGCTGTCAGAAGGGAAGCTCCACGTTATTCCAGAGATGCTTCAGCCGCGTGTCGCGACCACAACCATTTCGGTAATAACGATAACGAGTAGGATTTTTCAGGTAGTAATCCTGGTGATACTCCTCTGCGGGGTAAAATTGACTGGCTGGCAGAATTCGGGTGGCTATCGGGTTGTTCAGGATATTGCTGTCGATCAGTGCAGTTTTACTTTTCCGGGCGGCGGTTCTTTGTTCGTCATTCAGGGGGAAAATAGCACTGAGATACTGGCTTCCCCGATCGCAAAACTGACCTTTACCATTCTCCGGGTCAATGTTTGTCCAGAAGATTTTCAGCAACCCCTCATAGCTGACCTTTTTCGGGTCATAGGTGACTTCGACGACCTCGAAATGACCAGTTTTGCCACTGGTGACCTCTTCGTAGGTGGGGTTCTCGCTTTTCCCACCGGTATAACCCGAGATGGTGCTGATTACCCCATCCAGTTTGTCGAAAGGTGGCTCCATACACCAGAAGCAGCCTCCGGCAAAGAGGGCCTTTTCCGTGTCGGCGTAGGTTGCAGGGAAAGCTCCAGCCAATAAAACCAGAAAAATGATTTTTTTTATCATGGGATTTGCCCGTTGATCTATTTGGCTAAGCTGCTTTGACCCGTGAGGGTAGTCAGGGTTCAGAAGAAACTGGCCGATGTTTATTTTAGCTAATTGGGGCAGGGTGACTTACCCATAATATTGATTGAGGCTATGATCGAGATCCGTTCCAGGTGCTATTATGCCGTTTCAATCGACTCTCCAATGCTTTTCCCTGCAAAGTTTTCCCGATGACTACTATCAGGGCTGTGAGCTCTGGGAGAGGGCGCTTATGTGCCAGAAGCTACCGCTCACACGGCTTGACTTTCCTCATCCCTCAGAGGTTAATCTGCCGTGCCAAACCGGGTGGATTGGTAAGCTGGACGCCGAAGCTGTGCTGGTGGTAATTGGCGGTACCCACGGTATCGAAGGTTTTACCGGGACTGCAGTGCAGGTTGACTTGATGCACCTCATTGCAGACGGCCTCATACGGCTCCCGGACCACACAGCGATGTTGATGATTAATGCACTCAATCCCTGGGGGTATGCCAATGGTCGTCGTTGCGATGATCAGGGCATTGATGTGAACCGAAACTTTATCGATTTCAGTCAGCCGCTCCCGATAAATCCGGGGTATGAGCAGCTACAGCCTCTGCTTGGTATCCATGATAGAGATGCCAGAGCCAAAGCCATAGATGATTATTGTCTGCGGGTGGGTCAGCGGTCCTATGAAATTGCATTCAGTGGCGGTCAGTTTAATGACCCTGCGGGGCCATTTTACGGCGGG
>CATLZI010000127.1 GCA_950063125.1 uncultured Porticoccus sp.
GTGCGGTATCGCATTCGGTGCAGATGATCACCCGTTTCCACGAAGAAATTGACAAGATGACCGAGGGCCATGATCTCTGTTCAATAGAGGCGGCCCGTCTGACCCTGAAGGACCTGTTGCGTCCCGGCTTACTGGGTATTGCTACGGATGCTGGCTGTGTGACGGTAGTTGCGATCAGCCCGATTCCGCTGTTGCAGAAACTGGTGGTACTGGCGGTTGTCTGGGTTGGTACGGTGGCGGTGAGCTCGATTATTGTCACGCCGATCCTGCTGTCATGGGTCAGAAAACCCAAGTCCTACGCCCACCCGCTGAATCTTGACCTGCTGGTGATCCGTCCCTTCCTTAACATGTGTGTGAAACTTGTGGAAACCCGTGCGCGCTACGTGGTGGTGACGTTCGCGCTGGCGCTGTTTGTTGTCTGTGGTTTTTACGCCGTGGATCTGAAAGTGGGTGATGCCAATCCCGGTTCACCGATTCTCTGGCCTGATGCCCGTTACAATATCGACTCTGACAATATCAACAGCAAGTTCCCGGGTGCTGACCGGATGTTCGTGGTGTTTGGTAATGAAACCCGAGACGAGCAGGGCCTGATGAAAGAGGTCGAGTCTCTGGACAGCATGTTGCGTTTCCAGCGATACATGGAGCAACAGGACGAAATTGGCGGTAGTCTGTCCTTGGCGGATGTGTTGCCTACGGTTAACCAGACAGTGCGGGAAGGTAACTACCGCTATGTGGAGCTGGGTGAAACGACCACCAACAACGCCGAACTGATCTATATGTTCGAACGTGCCTCTGAGCCCGGTGACCTGCTTGGCTTTACCGATGTGAAAGCCACCAATGCTTCGGTGACGTTGTTCTTCACTGATCGTCAGGGTAAGACTATCCAGACAGCGATCGCCCGGATCAATGAGTTCAAGGACAACATGGAAGTCGAAGGGCTGACCATTCACATGGCTGGCGGGATCATCGGCGTGATCGGTGCGGTGAACGAGGTTATCCTCTCCGGACAGATTCAGTCGATTGCACTGGCGCTCTTCATCCTAGTGATGATGTGTATCATTGTGTATCGCTCCAGTATTGCGGGGATGTTCTTTATGGTCCCGGTGGTGTTGTCCAATCTGGTAACCTTCGCCTTCATGGCATGGCAGAACATTGGTATGAACATCAATACCGTGCCCGTTGCTGCGCTGGGTATTGGCCTCGGTGTGGACTACGCACTGTACATCTGTGACCGTATCCAGATCGAATACAAATCTGGCAAGTCACACATCGAAGCTATTTCCATGTCTCTGCACTGTGCGGGACGGGGTGTGCTGGTAACTGCTCTGGTACTGATTGCCAGCGTTGCTGTATGGTTGTTCTCTTCATTGAGATTCCAGGCTGAGATGGGGATGTTGATTGGTCTGTGGCTGTGTGTCTCTGCATTGAGTGCACTGTTCCTGATGCCGGCTCTTGCCTTTATCTTCAAGCCGCGTTTCCTGTTTGGTGAAGTACAGCACCACTGACAGGAGAATAGCCTGAATTCCAATGCAAGATTAAACAGGGCCCGCAAGGGCCTTGTTTTTTTGTAGCGTAGATATCGGGTTCAGTGTTTTATGGCCAGTTATCTAAGAGGTGTTCGCTTTGGCCTTGAGGTAAAGTTGATAAGGCTGGTAGATGTCTTCATTTTACCGGCTCGATTGATCGAACCAACCATTAACTGAAAATACGGATTTGACCCAACAACAATAATGAAAATGAATACCGATGTGCTGGAATTTAATGAATCCTACCGGAATGGTGCAAAAAAGCTGGCTGTTTACCCGCTCTATGGTCTGACCAAACGTGAATCAGAAGTTGTATTGAGGATCGCGCTGGGCAAGACCAATGATGAGGTGGCGGTACTGTTGGGTATCACCCCGGCCACGGTCAAGCTCCACATGCGAAGTGCCCGGCTCAAGCTGGGTGCCAATAACTCGATCTATCTGATCAGTCGTTGTTTCATGCTGGGTATTTTGCGCGCTGTGTCTGGTTGATTCCCCTGCTGTATTTCTGTTTGACGCCGTTGCTGGCAGTTCTCCCCCCTGACAGGCTGGTGGCGGGGCGTGTCAGGGGATTTTGAATAATCCCGTGCGGCGGCTGATGTGGTCAAGCAATTGCCGTGTAGACGGGTCAGGTGCATCTACGCCGTTTCTCATGCTGTCATGTTCAGACAGCAGACCGGACGCAATGCCTTTACCGAGTTCGACGCCCCATTGGTCGTAGGAATTGATGTTCCAGATCGCGCCCTGCACGAATACCTTGTGCTCGTAGAGTGCCAGCACCTGGCCGAGATGGTAGGGTGTGAGGGCATCGAGTAGCAGCATGTTCGAGGGTTTGTTACCGGGACAGATCAGGTGGGCCGGGAGGTCCGGTTGGTCTCTATTGCCCGCCATCAAGGCAGATGCCTGCGCCAGCAAATTCGCCAGCAGTGTGCGGTGATGTTCATTGATGCTTTCGGGTTCATGGACTGTGGCGACCAGGTCGAGCGGAATTAAATGGTTACTTTGATGAAACAGCTGAAAAAAGGTGTGCTGAGCATTGGTGCCCGTTTGTCCCCAGAGGACGGGACCTGTCGGGTAATCAATGGTTTCGCCGGACTGCGAGACAGACTTGCCGTTACTCTCCATATCGAGCTGTTGTAGATAGCTGGGTAGCAATGACAGACGTTGGCAGTAGGGGATGATGGCCACCGATGGTGCGTCTAGAAAATTCCGGTACCAGATACCCAGCAAGGCCAGAATTACAGGCATGTTTTTGGCGAAGGGTGCTGACCGGAAATGCCGATCCATTGCCCGGGCGCCACTTAGCATCTCTGTAAAGTGCTCGTGTCCCAGGCTGATTGAAATGGTCAGTCCCACACAGGACCATACCGAGTAGCGACCACCGACCCACTCGTCAAATGTCAGAATCTGTGATGACGGGATACCGAAGGTTTCGGCGTTCTGACGATTGGCGGTCAGGGCGATGATCTGGCGGCTATTCACCATCCCCGATAGCTGCAGTTTATTCTCCAGCCAGTGCAGGGTGGTGCGTGTGTTTAACAGTGTTTCCTGGGTGGTAAAGGTCTTGCTGGCGACAATTACCAGGGTTCGTTCGGGATCCAGTTGATTGAGGATGTTGAGTACATCCTCCCCATCCACGTTGGCGATAAAGTGAACCCGGAGGTCCGGGTGCCTGTAGGGGCGCAATGCCTGACAGGCCAGCTGAGGGCCGAGTACCGAGCCGCCGATGCCGATATGAACGATATCCTGTACGGGCTTGCCCGTGACACCGAGCCATGTGCCTTCGCGGATTGAGCTGCTGATAGCCGCCATCTCGGCCAGTGTGGCGCTAATCTGTTCGTCCAGGGCCTCTCCCCCGAACCGGTAACCATCTTCCCGCTCACCTCGCAGGGCGGTGTGAAGCGCAGCGCGTTGTTCCGAACTATTGATTAGCCCGCCGTTGAACAGGGTGTCTCGCTGTTGCTCCAGTGTGGATTGTTCGGCGAGGGTCAGCAGGGTTGAAAAAATGGTTTCGTCGATCAGATTTTTTGAATAATCCAGTAATAACCCGTCAACCGACAGGGCAAAACGCCGATGGCGATCCGGGTCCTTCTGGAACAGCGACATCAAGTCGAGTCGTTTGCCCCCCTCTGCCAGTGTTTCCAGCGTATGCCAGGCTGGCAGTGTATCGGGAGAGGAGGTTGTCTTTGTCATGCGGGGGGCTCGTTTGGTTTTGGTCGCTGTCTGATTCTGTCGGCCAGTATCGCATACGCGATGATGACAGTTGGTATGGAAAGGTCTGGCTGTAGTCTACTAGTCTGTCTTATTATTTTAACACCGCTCACTCTACAGATGTCGGCCCATGACCAGGCAGGTATCGAGCATGCGGTTGGAAAACCCCCACTCATTGTCATACCAGGCGAGGACTTTGACCAGCTGGCCGGAAACCCGAGTGTGCGAGCCATCGAAAATACTGGAGTAGGCGGAGTGGTTGAAATCGACGGACACCATCGGTTCCTCCGTATAAGCGAGCACTTCACCCAGCAGGCCGCGCGCTGCCTGCTGCATGATATCGTTCACTTCGGTCGCTGTGGTGGCGCGGCTGGCCGTAAAGGTGAGATCCACCAGCGATACATTGGCGGTGGGCACCCTGACTGCCATACCGTCCAGCTTTCCCGAGAGTTCGGGCAGCACCAGACCAATGGCTTTGGCAGCCCCCGTGCGGGTGGGAATCATGGATAATGTGGCCGAGCGCGCCCGGTAAAGATCTTCGTGGTAGACATCCACCAGATGCTGATCATTGGTGTAGGCATGAACTGTGGTCATGAAACCTGTTTCAATGCCGAGGGTGGCCGACAGCGGCTGAACCACCGGCGCCAGACAGTTGGTGGTGCAGGAGGCATTGGATACGATGCGGTGTTCGGCGGTCAGTAGCCCATGATTGATGCCGAACACGACGGTGGCATCCACATCTTTGCCCGGTGCCGAAATCAGCACTTTTCTGGCACCGGCTTGCAAGTGCTTCGCGGCGTTTTCACGCTCGGTGAAAAGCCCGGTGCATTCGAGCACGATATCTACCTGCAACGCCCGCCAGGGCAGCTTGGCCGGATCCCGCTCGGCGAGCACCCTGATGGCGTCCTCGCCGATGAACAGGGTCTCGTCATCGTGATTTACCGGCTGGTGGAATTGACCGTGAACACTGTCAAACCGGGTCAGGTGAGCGTTGATGGCTACATTGCCCTGATCATTGATCGCGACAATGGTTACGTGCTCCCTGAGCTCTGGCCTCTCGTAAAAAGCCCTAAGGATATTCCTGCCGATACGGCCGTAGCCGTTAATTGCTATGCGCAGCATATTCGTCTCCCTTTAAGGCCTATTATTGCCTGATTGGCCGTCCAACAACATCTTCAATTTAAGTCGTGGCAATATGCAACAAACGCCTCTGCCACCTAACCAAAATGGCTTTTCGACTTGACTCTCCGGAGTCACTTCAATATATTACGCGGCCTCACGCACTCGTAGCTCAGCTGGATAGAGTACTCGGCTACGAACCGAGCGGTCGGAGGTTCGAATCCTCCCGAGTGCGCCATAAATGAAACCCTCGCCTGAAAAGGCGGGGGTTTTTTATGGGCCACGACGGCGGTGAGAACCTCCTCAGGTTCGACAACTTCCGTGAGGAAGTTGGACCCAGCAACGGCAAGTTGCGCAGCCCCGTAGGGGGCAAAACGGCCATAAGCCGTTTTGAGTCAATCCTCCTCAGTCTCCTCAGCCTCCTCAGGTTCGAGCCGACCTCCTCAGGTCCGAGAAAACACCGATGTTCACGGGAGTTTCCCGGGAAAATACGGTAGGGTGACAAGCCATGCGGCCTGAATTTTATAAAATCCGTGCGTGGATACTACCGTTACCCCTCAGCCTGACCTTGCTCGTTACCGTACTGCTGCCGTTTCTCGCAGTGATGGGACTGACTGGCTGGTACAGCATCAATCTGCTGGAGCGCAACAGCCGCGATCGCATGCAGGAGGATATCGAACTTATTGCCAGGGCAATTCGTCTGCCTTTGAGTCACGCCCTTGAGCGCGGCTATGAAGAGACCATCAAGCGAGCTCTGGAATCGGCCTTTACCATCGATCGGGTGTACGGTGTTTATGTCTATGATCGCCGGGGAAAAACCATTTATGCCAGCGGTGCCAGAGAGCCCTCAATGGGCAGTGAGCAGGCGGTACGGATTGCCAATCGGGGTGAAGGGCAGGGTGAATTTGCCCGGGTGGGTAAAGAGGCGGTGTTTTCCTATTTTGTGCCGTTGGTGGATGCCGGTGAGCAGATCAGTGGCCTGTTGCAAATTACCCGGCGCGGCAGCGATTTCGACAATTATCTCAGTCAGCTTCGCACCCACAGTCTCTCGGTGCTGGTGGTTTCGGCGATTATCCTGACGCTGATTATTCTATTGGGCTATCGCTGGACACTGGGTCGGCATCTGGTCGCTGTGAAGTCGGGGCTGGCTCGGATTCGTTCGGGGGAGCTGCAACACCGTTTTGACCGAAAGGGTCCCCGTGAGATGCAGTTATTGGCAGGTGGTATTAACGAAATGCTCAATGCGATCGCCCGCTCCAGTGAAGCGCTGGCAGCGCAAAAAGACCGCGAGGCCGAGCTGACCGAAAAACTGCACCAGTCGGAAAAACTGGCTGCCCTTGAGATCG
>CATLZI010000128.1 GCA_950063125.1 uncultured Porticoccus sp.
TGACTGCCTGGTCAGGAGGCCGAGGCTCGGTGCTGGGCGTGTTAGTTTCTTTGGGTTTGCTGTGGTTTTTTCTGTCAGGCGCCAACCGCAAACAGCTCATGTCCCGACTGTTAATTCTATCCGTATTATCACTGGTCATTATTTTACTAACGAACCAGGACGCCATTCTTGCCAACACCCTAGGCTATTCAAAAGAGTATGACCTCGACAGGTTTTCCGCGGGCAGAGTTTCGATTTGGAACAAGGCAATCAGTGTAGTATTGAACGAAGGCATCATCGCTACCCTGACAGGTCTCGGCCCCGATGCCTTCGGTAGATGGGGTCTCGATCGAGTGGTCATTCAGCCTCATAATGCCTTCGTGCAGTGCTTTATGGAATTTGGATTACTGGGCCTTCTCGTGTTTATTCTTTTTATCACAAAAACTATGATTAACGCTGTTCACCTGTTAAAAAACAGCGACGATCAACTCATGCAGGTTATTGCGGCGAGCTTTATCGGGGGGATGGCATTTTCACTGGTGGATGGTATTTTCTATCACGCCTACCCACTGTTAATGATGATCTTTCTCAGTGCCACGATTAATGCTCAAGTGACAGCGATACGAACTTGAGCTCCCGCCTTTCAGGCTACCCATCAAAGTTCGATATTTTGCAGATGTTTTGGCTGCGACATCAGCAACTTTTCCGGTTCGACAAAGATTCGGTGGTTTTCGTAGGAAATCATTTCATAACTGTCATCGTACCAATGATCAGCAGCCTCGGCTGGCAGTGTAAAATGTCCTCCCTGTAAAACATCGCCGTCCAGCGTACTACATACGGCGGATGCCTCAATATTCCCCAGATCAAGGCTGGAAAAACAGGTCTGTTGCATCCCGCTACAGGATGTTTCCTGCCTGTAACATACTCTGTCCCCGTCACGCAGAAACAATTCGCTACCCTTACCGTATACAGCCCAGGCCCGCTGGACCTCAGAGAAAATATTTTTGCCCACTAGCGGCAAATGAGCTCTGGACACAGACAACAGGTCCAGCAATGTCGGCATTATGTCAATATGGCTGGCCGGGGCCTCGATAACGGTAGGCTGCCCCATATCCGGATGATAGATCACCAGTGGCATACGGAAGAAAAGCTCGTTTTTTACACGCTCATCGGCCACGTCTTCCGGGAAATTCCAGATACCGTGATCGGCGGTGATGATCACTATGGTATTTTTATAATAAGGCGATTTTTCGAAGGCTTTCCAGAACTCTCCCAAAGCATAATCTGCATAGGCCACCGCATTGCGATAATTGTTATATACCGCTGCACTGGAGAGAATCCGTTTATCCTGCATGGGCTTGAATGGTACATCGTCAATGGGCAGCTTTGCCTTGAATGGGTAATGGCTGGTCAATGTCATCAGATTGGCATAAAAAGGCTTTTCAACACCTTGGCTCAACCTGGCCAGCATGAGCTCATACATATCTTCATCTGAGACCCCCCAACCAACATAGGTTTTTCCGTCCTTTCCGGCGTCAGGCTGATCCTTGTGAAAATAGATGTGCTGAAAACCTAGCAATGGCATGTAATTTTCACGGTTGTAGAAACGGCCGCTGTTGCCGTGAAAATAAAAGGTTTCGTAGCCATTATTCGCCAGCACTTCAGGGAGACAATCAAGCAATTTCTCTTCCCGGTATTCAGCAATGGAAATTTTTGCGCCATGGTCAAAAACGCCACAAAAAATCGAGGTTTCACTCTTGATCGTCAGGTTCGAATTGGCATAAAAGTTTTTGCTGTAACTGTTTTCACGAGCAATACGATCCAGATTTGGGGTTAAGCCATCTACAGAGCCGTACACACCGATTTGTGACGCTCGCACAGACTCCAGCACAATCGAGATCACGTTATACCGAGGGGCCTGACTAATCGATGCGGATAATGAACCGAAACTGTGCTGATCGCTAACCGCAGTATTTAACCCCTTAAAAGCATTCCAGCTTTGAACAAAATCATCGTTGAATGCCTTGCTGTCCAATGACAGAAAAAAAGCATGCACCGGATGAAAATATTCAGGCAACAAGACATAGGCATTTTTCTGCTTCAACTGTTGCCCCACAGTGGCTATCGCGTTAAAACAAATCAGCCCGGCAACCAGACAAATTGCTTTCAGACCATACACCCCCGTTGTGCGGTAATAGGCCGGGCGATACCAGCGCACCGCTGTCCAACTGAACATGGCGGACAGCAGCAGCAACTGGAGGGCTTCTCGGGTGTACTCGAACGCCACCAGCGACCGGGCGGCCTCCAGTCCATCGCTACCGAAACTGAACACGTCATAATTGTAATAGGCCCGGAAATACTGGAAGTGCCACCAGTTGCTGATAATCAGCAGGTTCATCACCAGCCAGCCCAACAGCATATAGGCCGCAAAGGTTTTTTTACCGACCACCCCAGCCAGCAACCCCAGCAGGAGCCCCAGCAACATCACCAAGGCACTGCTCATCAGACCGGTGCTGGAAGGATTGATCTTGCCGAAATAGGCCATGAATGCGTACATCGAAAAAACAAGCAGCAGGGAGATAATCGAGATCCACTTACCCGCCATTTTTTTTCCGGTCGGCATATCGAACAACCTCTTTATCTCAATGAGTTCGCCAAGCAATATAAACTAACCACAAAAAAAAGCCTCTGTCTTGACAGAGGCTTGATTCAAACAACATTTGAAGTTGCTTAAAACGGTGCAGAAGCGGCTTTACAAGAACCGGGAAGATATTTTAGATCAATAGGTTCAGAAGAGGATGGACCACAACGGAAAGCACCTATCTGTTCAGGTAGATCTGTAATGGTTACATTAGCCGTATCATCACTATTTCTCGGCCAAAGCGTTATTGCTTTATCAGCAGCAGCGCCCAGGTCAGTCGCATCGGATAACACTACCCGGATAGCACCGTCCGCATTGGTTTCAATCTCCGCTACGTATTTAGAGCTTTGCACGGATGACTCACAGCCCCAGCCATTTGCGCCGGGCGCAGTGGTAGCAGGTGCAGTCTGGTATACCTCGGACACTGAAGTACGGCACTGGCTGGCCGCCAGAATGCCTTCAGAAACTTTGGCTTTGATAGTGTAATCCTGGTAGGCGGGCAGTGCCACGGCGGCCAGAATACCGATAATCGCGACCACGATCATCAGTTCGATAAGGGTAAAACCCTGTTGTACTTTCTTCATTGTATTTCTCCCTTGAAATCACTAAATGCCATTTGGCGTTGTTGCAGGGTATATGTCTAGCATTTACCGTGCCAAATAACGGGTCTGCGGACATCAAGGGTTTGAGCTCACTGCAGACTGACAATTTTTGTCAGTTTATAACCAGGCCCGGCGGTCATGGCGTATTCAGCCAGAGGTAATAACCTCCACCGGCGCCGATCTTCCGGACCGGAATCCCGGATCAGACTGTGAATGCGGGCTCGAATCAGCCTCTATCCATCATTAATTGGTTGCACCACAGCCAATGGGGTTATTGCCCAGCGCCCAGCTATGGCTCCCGCCGTCACCTTGTATTAACATCACGGCTGGTTCTACTGCTGTTTCTACTTAATTTGCGCCGTTGAGTATTTGTCCGCCCATGAAACAAACCGATACATTGAAAGGCTTGGCCAAACGTCTGGTAACGGATCAGTTGCTGGAAGAAAATGTTGCCGTGCAGGCACTGGCAGAATGTGAAAGCGACCAGTCCAATCTGGTGCATTACCTGACTCACAATAACCTGTTGGCTCCGAGCCTGATCGCTGCGGTTGCGGCTAATGAATTTGGCACTCCACTCTACGACCTCTCCGCCCACAACATCGAGTCGAGCCCGAAAGAGCTGGTCGAGAAAAAGCTGATTCGCAAGCATCAGGTTCTGCCCCTGTTCAAGCGGGCCAACCGCCTGTTTCTGGCCGTGAGCGACCCCACCAACCACCAGGCGGTGAGCGAAGTGCGCTTTCAGACCGGTCTGTCCGTTGAGCTGGTGCTGGTGGAGCACGACAAACTGGAGCGGGCGCTGGATGCCTACCTGCATGAGCAGGATGAACATGAAATGGGCGATGCGCTCGGCACCATGGATGATGTGCACCTCGATGACCTGGATATTGAGGCCGTCGACGAGGATAAAAAAGGCGGCGGCACTGGCATTGACACTGCCGATGTGGACGATGCCCCAATTGTCCGGTTTATCAATAAACTGCTGCTGGACGCCATCAAGCAGGGGTGTTCGGATATTCACTTTGAACCCTACGAAAAAGTCTATCGGGTGCGGTTCAGGACCGATGGTATACTGCGCGAAGTCACGAAGCCCCCGGCCAATCTGGCCCCTCGGCTGGCAGCCCGCCTGAAAGTGATGTCGCAGATGGATATTTCCGAGCGGCGCGTGCCTCAGGATGGCCGGATTAAACTGCGGATTTCAAAGAACCGGGCCATCGATTTTCGGGTGAACACTCTGCCCACCCAGTTCGGCGAGAAAATCGTACTGCGGATTCTCGATCCCACCAGCGCCCAGGTGGGTATTGAAAACCTCGGCTATGAAGAAGACCAGAAGCAGATGTATCTGGATGTGCTGAACCAGCCACAGGGCATGATTCTGGTAACCGGCCCCACCGGTAGCGGTAAAACCGTCTCGCTTTACACCGGCCTGAATATTCTCAACACCACCGAACGCAATATCTCCACAGCTGAAGATCCGGTGGAAATCAACATGCCGGGCATCAACCAGGTACAGATCAATTACAAAGTGAAACTCACTTTCCCGGAAGCGCTGCGGGCTTTCCTGCGGCAGGATCCGGATGTGATCATGGTGGGCGAGATCCGCGACCTGGATACCGCCGAAATCGCCATCAAGGCAGCCCAGACCGGTCACCTGGTGTTGTCCACCCTTCACACCAACAGTGCCCCGGAAACCCTCAACCGACTGCTCAATATGGGCGTACCCGCATTTAACGTGGCCACCTCGGTGAACCTGATTATTGCCCAGCGGTTGGGCAGGCGACTCTGCGTGCATTGCAAAAAGCCCGCTGACGATATTCCCCATAATATCCTGATCGATGAGGGTTTTGAGACCATTGGCCGTCCCCTGGAGGAGCTGACCCTGTTTCACCCGGTCGGCTGCCCGAAATGCACCAACGGTTACAAAGGACGGGTGGGGATTTACGAGGTGTTGAAAGTGACACCCAGAATCGCCCGGCTCATTATGGAAGGCGGCAATTCCATTGAAATTGAGCAGGCGGCCATCGAAGAAGGCTTCAGAACTTTGCGCCAGTCGGCACTTCGTCGTGCGGGCGAAGGTATAATCAGCCTGGAAGAGGCTAATCGGGTAACCAAGGACTAATCCATGGCAACAACGGCACAGGTCTATACCTACAAGGGCAAGGATAAAAGAGGCAAGCCCATCCAGGGCGAGCTGAAGGCGAGTAGCGCAGTGATGGTGAAGGCCCAGCTCCGCAAGCAGGGCATTGCCGCCAGCCGGGTCAAGAAAAAGGCCAAGCCCCTGTTCACTGGCCAAAAACCCGTAAAACCCCAGGATATCGCAATTTTCACCCGCCAGCTGGCCACCATGATGCGCGCCGGTGTACCGCTGGTACAGAGCTTTGATCTGGTCGGCGAAGGTGCCGATAAAGAATCCCTGCGCGAGATCATTTATACCATTCGCGATGACGTCTCCTCCGGTATCAGCCTGGAGGGCGCTCTGCGCAAACACCCCAAACACTTTGATGATCTGTTTTGCAGCCTGGTTGGAGCCGGCGAACAGGCTGGCGCACTGGAAACCATGCTGGACCGGATTGCCACCTACAAGGAAAAAACTGAATCCCTGAAAGCCAAAATCAAAAAAGCCCTCACCTACCCGATTGCCGTTGTGCTGGTGGCGGTGATTGTGACCGGGATACTGCTGGTCAAAGTGGTGCCGGTATTTGCCGAAACCTTTAGCAGTTTCGGAGCCGACCTGCCCGCATTTACCCTGTTCGTGCTGGGCCTGTCGAATACAGCCCAGGAGTGGTGGCTAATCTGGATAATCGGCCTGGTCGCCTTTTTTATGATCTTCCGCGAGGCCAAGCGGCGCTCAGTCAGGTTTGATGCGCTCATTGATAAATACATACTGAAAGTGCCAGTGGTGGGCAATATTCTCTACCAGGCCATTATCGCCAGGTTTGCCCGCACGC
>CATLZI010000129.1 GCA_950063125.1 uncultured Porticoccus sp.
CATTGCCGTGACATTTGCCCACGGTGTGGCCACCGGCAGTCAGCGCTACCGTCTCTTCGTCGTCCATTGCCATGCGGGCAAAGGTCATCCGCACCTGTTCGGCAGTCTTAAGCGGGTCGGGCTTACCGTTGACACCTTCCGGATTTACGTAGATCAGGCCCATCTGGACGGCAGCCAGGGGGTTCTCCATGGTCTCTGGCTTGTCGACATCGCCATAGCGCTCGTCGGAGGGAGCCAGCCACTCTTTCTCGGCACCCCAATAGGTGTCTTTCTGAGGGTGCCAGATGTCCTCGCGACCGAATGAAAAGCCGAAAGAAGGCAGGCCCATAGACTCATAGGCCACGGTGCCAGCCAGAATAATCAGATCGGCCCAGCTGACTTTGTTACCGTACTTCTTCTTGATCGGCCACAATAAGCGCCGGGCCTTGTCGAGACTGACATTGTCCGGCCAGGAGTTGATTGGCGCGAAACGCTGGTTGCCCTTGCCACCGCCACCACGGCCATCAGCAATCCGGTAAGTACCCGCAGAGTGCCAGGCCATACGGATCATCAGCCCACCGTAGTGCCCCCAGTCCGCGGGCCACCAATCCTGGCTGTCGGTCATCAGGGCATGCATATCTTTCTTAAGCGCCGCAACATCCAGCTTCTTGACCTCTTCGCGGTAACTGAAGCCCCCTCCCATCGGATTGGTCTTGATATCGTGCTGATGCAGAATGTCGAGATTCAGGGCAGCCGGCCACCACTCCATGTTCGACATACCGGTTGATGTGGCGCCGCCATGCATCACCGGGCACTTGCCTCCTGTCGTCGCGTTGTTATCCATTTTCAAGTCCCTCTTCGAGTATTCAGAAAATTATAGTAGCAGGATGCCTGATAGCGAGTTGCGGAAAATTAATATTGCCCCGGAAGATTCTCCAACTGTCTGTCAATATGCCCGACCAGTTCATCAGCGATCTTTTGACGATACACGCTACCACGTTACCCCTGAGATGGAACGATCAGTGTGCATACCGTTACCAATATAATTTTTCAATCCATTTCATAGTGAATGTAAATGCCGCATTTACGCTGGGCTACGCTATATTGTGTATTGAAATATTGTATTTCTTTTATTTAGGGAGCTACGTCAATGCTTACAAAAACAACACCTATAATTGCTGCTCTGGTGATAGCCGTATCGCAGGTCATGACACCAAGTACGGCAATGGCAGAGGGTGAGCCAAAAACCAACCAGTTCTGGTGGCCTGAAAAGCTTAACCTGAGTCCGCTTCGCCAGCACAGCCAGGAGTCCAATCCGATGGGGGACGACTTCGATTATGCCAAGGAGTTTGCCAGTCTGGATCTCGACACCGTCAAGCAAGACATTGAGACGTTGATGAAGACGTCACAGGATTGGTGGCCCGCGGACTATGGCCACTACGGACCTTTCTTTATACGGATGGCCTGGCACTCTGCGGGCACCTACCGTGTTGCTGACGGCCGCGGTGGTGCTGGCGGTGGACAACAGCGGTTTGAGCCGCTGAATAGCTGGCCGGACAATGTCAGTCTCGACAAGGCCCGGCGCTTATTGTGGCCGATCAAACAGAAATACGGTCGCAGCCTCTCCTGGGCCGATCTGATGGTTCTGACAGGCAATGTGGCACTGGAGTCCATGGGTTTCAAAACCTACGGCTTTGCCGGGGGTCGTGAAGACGACTGGGAACCGGATATGGTGTATTGGGGACCCGAGAAACAATGGCTTGCCGACGAGCGTTACCATGGTGACCGAAAGCTGGAGAACCCTCTGGCCGCAGTCCAGATGGGGCTAATCTACGTAAATCCGGAAGGCCCCAACGGCAATCCCGACCCACTTCTAGCCGCCAAGGATATTCGCGAAACCTTTGGCAGGATGGCAATGAATGACGAAGAAACCGTCGCGCTGATCGCTGGCGGGCATACTTTCGGTAAAGCTCACGGTGCCCACAAGCCCGATGAGTGCCTTGGCGCTGATCCCGCCGGTGCACCCATTGAACAACAGGGGCTGGGCTGGAAAAACAAGTGTGGCAAAGGGAATGCAGAAGACACCATCACCAGTGGTCTGGAAGGTGCCTGGACGGCCAACCCCACTGCCTGGACTTCATTGTACCTGGAGAACCTGTTTGCCTTTGAGTGGGTACAAACAAAAAGCCCCGCCGGAGCAGTTCAGTGGATTCCTGCGAATAACCAGGCGACAAATACCGTCCCGGATGCCCACGATAAATCCAGACGTCATGCACCCATCATGTTTACTACGGACCTGTCTCTGAAAGAAGATCCCATTTATCGGGAAATCTCCTTGCGCTTCAAGGAAAACCCGAAGGAGTTCGAACTCGCTTTCGCCAAGGCATGGTTCAAGCTGACCCATCGCGATATGGGACCCCGCGAACGCTACATCGGCAACGAAATCCCCGATGAGGACATGCTGTGGCAGGATCCCGTCCCGGCAGTCGATCACCCACTGATCGACTCAAAAGATATCGCCAAGCTGAAGTCCGACATCCTGGAATCAGGTTTGACAACCTCTGAACTGGTAAGAACTGCGTGGGCATCTGCCGCCACCTTCCGCGGTACCGACATGCGCGGTGGTGCCAATGGTTCACGGATTCGTCTTGCGCCACAAAACAAATGGGATGTGAACAACCCAACAGAGCTCGACAAGGTGTTAAAGCGTCTGGAGAAAATCCAGAAAGACTTTAACGGGTCACAATCGGGCAGTAAAAAGGTATCACTTGCCGACCTGATTGTTCTGGGTGGTGCCGCAGCCATTGAACAGGCCGCCAAGAATGCCGGACAGGATGTAGAGGTTCCTTTTAAACCGGGTCGCACCGATGCAACGCAGGCACAGACTGATGTCGACTCCTTCGCTGTACTGGAGCCCACTGCAGACGGTTTCCGCAACTACTTCGGCAAAGGCCATTCCAGATCACCCGCAGAGATGCTGGTGGATCGGGCCAGCCTGCTCACCCTGACGGTTCCTGAAATGACCGTTCTCGTGGGGGGTATGCGCGCACTGGATGCAAACACCGCAAAATCCAAACACGGTGTATTTACCGACCAGCCCGGAACATTGAGCAATGATTTCTTTGTCAATCTGCTCGATATGTCCACCAAGTGGTCAAAAGCCAAAACTGACGGGATTTATGAAGGCAGTGATCGCAAAACAGGCAATCTCAAATGGACAGCAACACCGGTCGATCTTGTTTTTGGATCGAACTCCGAGTTGCGTGCCATTGCAGAAGTCTATGCTGCCAATGATGCAAAAGAGAAGTTCATCAATGATTTTGTCGATGCATGGCACAAGGTAATGACGCTCGACCGCTTCTAACCCGGTCAACTTTAGTCCCAACGGGGAAGGTGCTCGCAACGGCAGAAAAACGAAGCCATTCGAGCACCTGACTCCGATTCGAGAAGCGGTCATTTATCCTTTTCGGAACTGACACAAAAACGGCGGTGTTAACAACACCGCCGTTTTTCTTTATCCGGTAAACATCCTCACAGGAAATTCTCAAGAACAACCGGAAACTCCCTGAGCAACAGAATTTTCACGTCTTCAATCATTGAAATAACTTGAGTAATTCTCTTTTCAGCACTTTTCCCTGGGAGTTTCTGGGAAAACTGTCCAGCACAATAATACGGCGGGGTGCCCTCAATCCCAGACTTGCCCTGACAAAACCCCGGAGTTCCACTGCAGTCGCCGATACCCCGGCCTTCAGGATAACGGCAGCAACCGGGATTTGCCCATGCACCTGCGAAGGCAACCCGAGTGCCGCGCCACAGTCGACATCAGGGTGGCTCTCCAGCACTCGCTCAATCTCGGCGGGAAAGATATTGAGCCCATTGAGAATGATCATGTCATCGGTTCGCCCATCCAGAACGAGCTGCCCATCATCATGGATGTGCCCCAGATCCCCCGGATAAAACCAACCGCCCCTGAATCTTTTTGCCGTGTCTGAGGGTGAGTTCAGATAGGTACTGGCTACGCCCTCGGCCCGAATTCGAATTTCCCCTCGTTCACCCAGTGGCAGTCGACAGCCCTCACCGTCCACTATTTCCAGCTCGACACCATCAAGCGGTATGCCAACTGCGTCCGCTTCATCATGATCGTCGGGGCCGGCCATGGCTATAGCGCCACATTCTGTGGCGGCGTATCTGACATAAAGGTTTGCGGTCAATTTTTCCTGAATTGCGCGACGAACCGCATAGGGAACGGCTGAACCACCTGTACGGATCTTGAGCCCGGACAGCTTGCCCGCGGTATTCAGTGCCGTCAGGTCCGAAGCATGCATACGTGAAATGTCCAGACAACTCACCCGGTGCTGCAACACAAACTGTACCAGATCAAATTTTCCCCGAGGCTTGAAGACATTGGTTCCACCCTGCCAGACGCAATAAAACCTGTGCCTTTTGGAATTGTTATGTTCGATGGAGGCAAGTCTCAGCAGCCGGTCGCCAGCATACTCACTGTGACGATCTGCCTGGGCGGCAATCTGCGCTTCACAGAATGGCACAATGTTCACATCACCCGTGGTACCTGACGTTCTGAAGTACAAAATACTGGCAGCAGCTATTTGCCCTACGGGGAGAAACGCCGGAGACCGAGATTCACCGCAACGGTAATCCAGGAAGTTATGTGCGTCTGCGGACTCAATTATCCGGGTCACTGAAACTTTGTGGGCCAGATTAGCTCGCAATTGCGGGGAATCATGCCCGGGAAGGGTAATAATACTGGCACCTGTTGCCAAAAGAGCAAGGCTGATTATCAGGTGATCAACTTCGTCTTCAACGCGGATCCCCACCACTTCTGACGGGCCGAATCCGGCTGCATCAAGGTTTAAAGCGGTTTTTTTGACACAGTCGAAGAGCTCACCGTACGTGAGTGACAGGCTCTCTGAGATAATGGCCGGATGCGCCATTTTATTCGCGGCATGTGACGCGAGTTTGGCAAAAAAGCCCATATTAAATCACCGCCAAAAATCAACCACTTATCGGCAGACTGGCATCGAATAGCACCCGCTGTAGAACACCACCCAGTTCGCCCCGCTCAAGCAGCGGAAATAGCGCGACATGCCCGGCCCCCGGCACCGGAACAAGACTCACTGACGGGAGGATGGATTCGATCACTCTCGCAGACTCAGCGTCTTTGATGCTGTTCTCACCATAAACAATATGCACAGGAGGCGGGTTCTCACCCATGCCAAAGTGCTTGCAAAGCCCCAGAGCCCCTTCACCGTCAGTAAATGAACGCCAGCGGTCGTCCTCCGGGTTATTCGGGCTGACACTGAGGCATGCATCGGCATGCCAGTACAACGCAGATAACAGGGCAGGCATTGCCCCGCCACTGGTGCCAACCGTCACGACTCTGCGGTACTCATCAAATCTCAACAGGGTTTTAAGCGCTGCAAGTGATGACGGCAGATCAGACGTGAGTCCCTGGATGCCCGTTCGATAACCTTTGGGCTTTTCTGTTCGGAGCAAACCGACGTCGGCACTGTGTGCATCTATCGACTGCAGAAATACCGGTGTCGGCATCATCATGCGCTGGAAGTTTCCGCTAAAACAGACCACCAATGTTTTGCCGGCACGATCACCCCCGGCTTCATAGATAACGACAGCCCGTCCCAGGCGTTTTCGCACAAAAGGCGCAGGGGCATTGTTGCCCGCAGCAAGCAAGTATTGATCATGGAGTTTTGTCAGCCAGACTTTCGACAGCTCACGGGCGTTAATCGAAATGTATTTTTTGACAACACTGTCCTTTCCGAAAATATTTCTTCGGATTTTGAAAAAAACCTGAATGATTTTTTTCCACAACCAGTTACCCCCTGTTCGGGTAATGAACTCATCCCGCAAACCGGCCAACTCCAGCGGCGTCATCCGGTTTTCAAGGGTAATATGGAGTTTATTCAGCTGGTTGGGTGACTTGCAGCACCCGGCAAGGCGTTTATACAGTCTGTTCACAATATTTTTCTACTCTATCGACCAGTTGGCCAAGTGTACTCAGTCTGTTCAAATCCTCGGGCAAAACAGTCAGTCCCCATTCGACCTCCAGTCCAATACAAAGCTCCATCGCTGACAGACTGTCTATCTCCAGCTCGGTCAGCTCGATATCCCAGACTC
>CATLZI010000130.1 GCA_950063125.1 uncultured Porticoccus sp.
TTTCCAGTGCGACACTCAGTAGATGTGCTGCTATCTCATTGGAGGTCAGCTGGTACATTTCGGAAAGAGCCTGAAGTTTGATCTGGTCTGATTCGTGTACGCTGATTGACGTGGGCAGTAAATCAGCATTTTCGGCTGAGCGTTTCTCCCAGTCCTGAAGAAGTTGGGAAAAGGCCATAGGGCTTCCCTGATAGTTCATTGTTACCTCGGCTAGTGCGGCTGATAAGAATGTGTCTACTTAATGTAAAACATTCAGCTTCAAAAAGGTACGGTTTTTCGGCAGGAAAAACAGATTGAAGTTATAGATTTTTGGGCTGGAGGCGCCCCAATACGGAGGGTATTGTACAAAATTTTTGATAAAAATAGGGTGAGTCGTGGCCCAAATCGAAGAGAATGCTTCTTCATCTTCTCTTACCTCTCCCCGTTTAGGGGCAATGCAAAGTCGGCATGGCCCTGTGGCGCCTTGTTAGCGTGAGCGTGGATCACTGTTAAAGAATTTTTCGGGATCATCTTCGGGCCTGCATATGGTTTCCTTTATATGAAAATGGTGGCTCATTCGTGGGCATGATATAGCCTTTTGATATTAATTATTCTTTTCTTCCGATCATAGAAAAAGGATTCGTGCCTATACTTTAAGTAGTAGTTAACCCCAACGAGCCTGTTGCAGTAAACAGACTGAGTAGTCGAATGTTTTTTTGCTTATCTGGAGGAGAATGTATGAGACGCTATTACTTTATCAGCGATGAGCTGAACGATTTGAGCCTTATCGAACGTGAGCTGGAAGGTCATGGCATGACCAGGCCACAAATTCATGTTTTGAGCCTCGATGATGACGGATTGGCAAACTATCACCTGAATGATGTTGCTCCGCTGTTCCGTAAAGATGTTATTCGAGCAACAGCAGTCGCTGGTATATTCGGTTTTCTTAGTGCTGTTCTGGTGATGTCCTTTGCCGTTTTCTCCGGGGCCACTGCGTCAATAGGCTGGATCCCATTTGTGATGCTGGCATTTGTGGTGATGGGCCTGATTACCTGGGAGGGTGGTATGTGGGGCATTCAACAGCCGAATTCCCGCTTTAGGCGTTTTCAGAAGGCATTGGCAGAGGGCAAGCACATTCTTTATGTGGACGTAACAGCTGAGCAACGTTCAATGTTGATGGCTGTGATCGAGCGTCACCCCGGATTGAAAAACGCGGGCAGCGAGGAATCGTCCAATGGGTTGTTGATCCGTGCTGAAAACGGTGTGCAGCGTTTTGCGAAATGGGCACCCTGAGCGACTCAGTGAACGAGGAGAATCATGCATTAACCCCGGACTTATGCAGGGCGCTCAGAGCCATCGCGGATTGATGTGTGCAGGTAGTCTCTCGTTTATTTTAGCCGGGGGGGCTACACTGCATTTGGTGACTAAATTGTTTCGAGCTCGTTGGTTTTGGCAGCCAGAATAAAATCATTGCGATGCAGTCCGCGGATCTTGTGGCTCCACCAGGTAACCGTCACCTTGCCCCACTCGACCAGTAGGGCGGGGTGATGTTGAACTTTTTCGGCCAACTCACCAACGTGATTGGCAAAGGTGAGTGCTTGCCGAAAGTTGCTGAAGTGGAAGCTCTTTTCAAGTTGTTTGATACCGTCTCTATCCAGCACGGCCCAACCGGGAATCTGTTCCGTCAGAGAATCTATTTGTGCATCGTCAACCCTCGGCGCATCAGCGCTACAGGCTTCGCAGTGCTCTTTAGCTAGTGTCATGATAAATGCTCCATGGTTACAGCAAGTGTTATAGACAGCTTTTCGGAGGCGGCAAACCGGCCAACTTGGCGACTTGTTTAGCCGGACTGGGCGGGAACAGCTGCATGAGGTAGATACTTCGTGCCTTACTGATTTCAAGATGCTCGGCCATGAATTTAATCAGGGGCCGCATGGAAGGTGAAAAGCCGTAAGCGGAATAGAATTGTCGTGCCAACAGAATAACCTCAAGACGAGCATCGGTCAGTGGCATCTCAGTCTTGGAGGCTTCCTGCCTGGCCTGGCTTTCAGACCAGGCGGGAAGTTTTGTCAGATGGTCGGGTGTTGTCGTCTCTGACACTTGAATCAGTCGTTGTTCATGCCGATTAAGTGTAGAAGGCTGGTGAATACGTTATAAATCATCACATAGAGTGTGACTGTGGCTGAAATATAGTTGCGTTCACCGCCATGAATAATGGCACTGGTCTGCCACATGATGACACCGGAGGAAATCAGCAGAAAAATGCACGACAGTGCCAGGGCCAAGCCCTGAATCTGCAGAAAAATGTTGGCAATGGCGGCAACGAAGGCCATCAGAATGCCGACCATCAGGAAACCGCCCATAAAGGACAGTTCCTTGCGGGTTACCAGTACGTAGCCGGAACAGGCAAGGAAGATCAATGCGGTCCCGCCGAGCGCAGTTATGACCGGCTCTGCACCGGAAGTTGCCAGATAAAAACTGATAATAGGTCCTAATGTAAATCCCATCCATCCTGTCAGGGCAAAAACCCAGATCAGTCCGGCAGAGCTGTTCTTGTTCTTTTCAACCATCCACAGGCAGATGAAGAACGGCAACAGTGTCCACAGCCCCATGTAGGGTGCATTGACCGCCATTGCCACGCCACACATGATGGCACTGAATGCCAGTGTCATGGCAAGAAGCGCGTAGGTATTGCGCAGAACCTTGATGACTGAGGGGTCGAGTGTCGTTGTCGAAACAACTGCTTTTTCGTATGCCATGGCTTTTTGAGCCTCCTGATGTTGAATTCTTATGTTGGACATATCTTACAAGCTGTAAGTTTCAAAGCAATGATTACCGTTCGTGATATTGACAATCATTCGCTGGACGTCATTTTTCCTCGAAAAAGCGCAAAATTTCCTGCCGTTGCGCCAACCCGTCCTGATAGCCCAGCTCCAGAAGCTTGCGGCAGAAGCCTTTTGAAAAGAGCAGGTAGCTGGCCGCGCTCACACCGCCTCCGCGTGCCGTGGCTCCGGTGAGCCGAAGAAACATGCGAATACTGCCGGGTAATTCATCCAGATAATCACAGGCAATCTTGTCGATGGGTTGGGAGGGCAGGATGGCCAGAAATTTAACTGGTTTCAGGTCAGTCAGGCCGTGTTTTTCCCTCTCGCTTTCAGAGAGGTGCTCGTTGAGACGATTGATATTTTTCAACGTTTCCAGATCGCTTTCAATACTGTCGATAAAGGCACTGCTAAGCAAGTGCCCAACGATCTGGGCGATGGAAGGCGAATGGTCAATGGGTGGCGGTCGATTTTTACTGTTGGGTGAATCACTGACGCCGATAACAAACACCTTATCTGCGCCGAGGTTTAATGCGGGACTGATCGGCTTTAGTTGCCTGACAGCGCCATCACCAAAAAACTGGTCTTTGATTTGGATCGCCGGGAACAGAAAGGGGATGGCAGATGAAGCCATGAGGTGATCAATGGACAGCTCTGTGCGCAGGCCCAGTTGCCGGGAAACAGCCCAGGGTTCGTGAATATCGGAACCTTCAAAAAAAGTTACCGATTTGCCGGTGCTGTAACTCATAGCCGTAATACTGACAGCGTCGAGTTCTCCACTGTTAATGGCTTCCCGGATATGGCGAAACCGCAAATAGTTACCCAGTAACTCCCGCAACGGGGTATTGTCCAGTAGTGCTTTTGGTTTGCCCAAAGCGTAGCCGCTGTGAAAAAAAGACAGCAACATATGAAAGCTGTTTTTAAGTACGCCAAAAAGGTCTGTGCGATAAACCTTGTTCGCATCCAGCTGGCGCCAGATGGCTTCCAGTTTCTTGATTCTAAGGCTGAATGGTCCGGCCCGACCGGCAATTGCCAGGGTGTTGATGGCCCCGGCTGAGGTGCCACAGATAATCGGAAAAGGGTTCTTGACGTCTTTTGGTAAGGTCTCGGCGACCGCTTTTAGAACACCGACATGATAGGCAGCCCTTGCTCCCCCGCCGGATAATACCAGACCCACCTTGATCGGCTTGTCGTGTTTATCCATGGTTTGTGCCAAAAATGGTTAGCAAATTGGTTCCCGCTTTTTTTGTTATCCGCCCATTAATGCCAAGCTGGCTGGCGAAACACCAGCTTGAGCAGCGCACCTGTCAAGGATCGCTGACAATGGGAACGCTGGCAATGGTCCAGCGGGTAATTATGCTGGGCAAATAATCTGCCACCCGCAAGGTGATTGGTGACAAGGATGTCCCGAATGTTATCTCCCTACCTGTTTGCCGCTGGTATCTTCAGCGTCGCTTTTTGGCCCCATCTGCCGCCTCTATGGGTGGTTTTTCTGTTTATGCTGGCCGGCTTCCTGCTGCGCTGGTTCTGGGTGCCGTCCACGTTCCTGTTATTGGGTATGGTCTACGGCTGCTTTTGGGGATATGACAGATTGGGGCATCAGTTACCCGATGAGCTCACCGCCACGGATTTCACTATCATTGGCGAGGTTTACGGAATCCCGGTGCGCGATGGGCGCCGGGTGCAGTTTAATCTGCGCCTGGATGAAGCCTCGAGCAATCTCGAGTTGCGGAAACTCCGGCTCAGTTGGTATGGCGAGCAGGCATCTCCACAACCCGGACAGATCTGGCAGTTGCAAGTCCGGCTGCGGCGCCCCAGAGGTTATGTCAATCCCGGTGGCTTTGATTATCAGGCATGGTTGATTCAGCAGGGTTTTTCAGCCACGGGCTATGTCAGGGCATCCCCGCAGAACCGGCTGCTTGAGCAGCGCTGGTCCCTCGACCGGTTGCGTTATCAATTGCAACAAAAGATTACCGGGAGCCAGGCCAACGAGGATGCCCAGGCACTGATGTCGGCCTTGACGATTGGCGACCGGTCGCTTATCTCAGAGGATTTGTGGTATCGCCTCTCATTGCTGGGCGTAATCCACCTGCTGGTGGTTTCGGGTCTACATATCGGTTTCGTGGCGGCGATGGGCTACGGCACCGGTTCGTTGCTGGCCAGGTGTTTTACCCTGATCTGTCGACCAGTCAATGCCCGCTACTCGGGGGCCGTCTTTTCTCTCGTTTTTGCGCTTTCCTACAGTGCGCTGGCCGGGTTCAGCCTGCCAACCCAGCGGGCATTGATCATGGTGGTGGCCGCACTGGTTGCACTGTTGGCGAATCGCTACATTGGCAGGTCCATGATATTTGGTCTGGCACTGGTCGGTGTCGCGCTAATCGACCCACTGGCCATTATGGGTGCAGGTTTCTGGTTATCGTTCGGTGCGGTAGCGGGATTGCTGTGGCTGGTTCCGGCTGTGAATCAGGTCCCGAAATGGCGGCTGTTTTTTCGGGTGCAGTGGCTGATGTTCCTCCTGCTGATTTTGCCGTTGGCCTTCTGGCAGCTACCTGTGGCCTGGTTCTCGCCATTGGTCAACATCGTGGCCATTCCGTGGGTCAGTTTTCTGGTTGTGCCGCTCTGCCTGCTGGGTGTGGTGATTATCCCCATCAGCCCGGCTGTGGCTGAATGGCTGTGGTGGTTGGCGGGAAAGCAGTTGGAATGGTTTGTCCTCCTGACAGGCGAGCTCACAGTCCCGGCGTGGTTGCCGCTTTATTCACCATGGCCTCTGACTGGGCTGTCATTATTCCTGATGATCTGTATCGCGGGGCTGGTTCTATTGCCCAGAGGTGTTCCCGGTCGCTATCTGGCGATTCCTCTGGCGGTTGCCCTGTTTTATCTGCCGACAGATCGTCAAGCGCCTTTGACAGTCACAGTGCTCGATGTGGGGCAGGGGTTGTCGATAGTGGTACAGACCAGGCAGCACACACTGGTCTATGACACGGGGCCGGGTTATGTCGGGGGTTACGATGCAGGCAGTGCCTTGGTCGCGCCGTTTCTGCGGAGGCAGGGAGTGACCGGGCTGGATGCGCTGGTGGTCAGTCACAGTGATAACGATCACGCCGGTGGTGTTGCCGGATTGCTGCGCCACTACAGCCCGGCCATGTGGCTGGCCGGCAGTCCTGCCGTTGAAGAGACAGTTCCTGCACCTGAGCAGTGCCGTGCAGGGCAATCATGGCAGTGGGACGACGTAGAATTCCGCGTCCTCCATCCCTCCGATTCACGGCAGAAAAACAACAACAATCATTCCTGTGTACTGGCGATCAGCTAT
>CATLZI010000131.1 GCA_950063125.1 uncultured Porticoccus sp.
CGGAAGAAACATTGGATCAAGCCTACCAACAGTTACGAGACGAAACGGCAAACGAGCTGCTTTATCTGGTGAAGAGTAATACGCCCGAATTTTTCGAGAAACTGGTTGTTCACCTTATCGTTTCAATGGGATATGGAGGCTCTGTAAAAGAAGCAGGCAGGGCTACCCGTAAAACAGCGGATGAAGGTATTGATGGCGTCATCAAGGAAGACCGTCTCGGACTGGAAACGATATACCTTCAAGCAAAGCGTTGGGAGGCAGTGGTTGGCAGACCGGAGATTCAGAAATTTGTTGGAGCCCTGCATGGCCAGCGGGCCAAGAAAGGGGTGTTCATAACAACCAGTCGTTTCTCAAAGGAGGCGCTGGATTACGTCGGTCAAATTGATCCAAAAGTTGTTCTGATAGATGGTGCGGATCTCGTGCAACTTATGATTGATCATGGTGTGGGCGTCAGTTCTGCGGCTATATATGAAGTCAAGAAAGTTGACACTGACTTCTTCATTGAAGACTGACCGAGAAACCTATAAAGGTCAAGCACGGCGAAAGTTTTTCCGCTGCGGCCTCGCCTTCACTACAAAGCTGCACGTGTTGGTAGCGTTATAGCTCTTATTTTGATTTAAGCAGGAGGTGATTTTTAAAAATGGATAGAGAAAAATAATAAAACTATTATAACCAGCCACAGCTAAAGTTACGTCGAATTTGAGTAGGAGAAAAGATGGAAATTAAAGATCAGCAAGTTATGCGCAATCGGTGGAGTATTAATAATGTTTCCCTACTCATAATCCTTCTTCTCAACATAATTACGACTTCGGCGTTGGGTGGGTTTAAAGATGGTCTGGTTGGGTTCATTATTTCATTAGTCGTTGCCATCGGCATAATCTATCTTATTGCTTTTGCCATCACATGGTTTGTCTCATTGTTATACTTTCGCTACAAACAAGAAAAAATGCCTCATTTTACCTCTGCAGTTAGTGTCTTAGCACTGGTTGTAAACGTACTTGGTTTCATTGGCATTACTGGCAATTTATAAAAATAAGAAATAAGTGGGGTCAGATAAGACTTTTTAAACAAAGGTAAATAAATGTGTCGTAACGATTATTCTTTAACCATTTTCACCGCTAGACTGATCAAGATTTATTCACTCCAACCTCTTTGGTCTCAAGCGTTATACAAAACGTTCGCCTTGACGTACGTACCTAAAGACGTACAATTGGTTAAACGTTAAACACACAAGAGGTGCGTCATGACCGGAATCACTGCAACTGAGGCACGTAGCAACCTTTACCGGTTGATTGATGAAACAGCTGAGTCTCATCAACCAATCGTCATCATGGGTAAGCGGAACAAAGCCGTGCTGGTTTCCGAGGAAGACTGGTCGGCCATTCAGGAAACACTCTACCTGCTCTCCGTACCTGGTATGCGGGAGTCTATTCGTGAGGGGATGGAGACCCCCGTGGATGAATGCGATGAGGAGTTAGACTGGTGACATGGAAGTTGGTTTACATCAAGCAAGCCCAGAAAGATGCAAAGAAGTTGGCCTCCAGCGGTCTCAAACCAAAAGCACAGGAACTATTGGACTTAATCGCGGAAGATCCATACCGCAAGCCGCCCCCGCTTGAAAAACTCATTGGCGACCTTGTAGGGGCTTATTCACGCCGTATCAATATTCAGCATCGTCTGGTTTACCAAGTGCTCGAGGACGAGCGAGTGGTGAAAATTCTCAGGCTCTGGAGCCACTACGAATAATGCATAACCAACGGTTGCTGCCGAACAATTTTTCCACCGCTTCGCAGCTCCTAGAATTAAAGGGGTCGTAACGATTATTTTTTAACCATTTTCACCGCTAGGCAGATCAAAATTTATTCACCCCGACCTCTTTGTTTAGGCGGACGGTGGTTGATCTGCGTCTTTATTGACGCTCATGCCCGTGGCCGGCAGCAGGTCTTCGAGAAAGAATGCCGCCAGTTCCGAGCGACCCGACAGACCGGCTTTGGCGTAAATCGACATGGACTGCACCCGCGCGGTCTTTTCCGCGGTATCCCGTATCACGGCAATTTCCTTGAGGCTCATGCCCTTGAGCAGAAGGAAGGCCACCTCCCTTTCCGCCGGTGTGAGGTGCCAGGCGGTCAGTTGCTGGTCGATGGCCTCCGAGAGTCCGTCCAGATAGGTTTTCGAGCGATTGCGCCATTCTTCCGATTCCTGTTTCAGGCCGGCGGAAATTTCTCGCTCGTGGTGAAGGTGCTTCTTCAGCCGGAACATATCCTTCAGCACGTAAAAGACACCTCCCAGGCCCAGCAGTCCTGCCGCGCCTTCCGCGAGCAGGTGCCAGAGGGCAACGCCTTCACCGGAGTCTGTGACCAGGTCAAAGGCGATGATGGCCGTGATCAGCAGCAGGGTGATAAGCAGTATGGCGCGGTCCCGGGAGGTCATGATGCTTTTCTAGTCGTCGTCATGGTCATGATCATCGTCGGATTCATGCTCGTCTTCATCTTCCGCCTCCCCCAGGTGCAGTGACGAACCGAGCAGGTTCAGCTCCCGGGTATCACTGTTGAAATTCTGTAGCAGGTAACTGGCAAATGCGATGGTCAGCACTAGAAAAAATACCCCACTGATGCGGCGGGCCTGAACCGGCACGCTGTCGTCTGGCACATGCTGTTTTTCGCCGTTCACCATGCTTTTCCAGATGGGGTCACGGTGTTTTGAAGTATGGAGGACTATTCCGGCCAGGTGAAGCAGAACAATCACGAGAAAGCCGTTGGCGAGCAGTTCGTGAACTTCTTCCAGGTCTTCTCCCGCCAGCCCGGACGCCATCAGGTAGCCGGTGATGCCGAGACCGACGGTGCAGGCCATCATGGCGACGGCGGCCCAGCTGGAGGCGGGGTTGTGGCCACTCCAGAGCTTGTGATCTCTGGATAGCAGGCCTTTGAAGTAATCGGCGAGTTTCCGGGGGTGCAGGGGAAAGTCCGAGAAGCGGGCGTGGGTGGTGCCGATGATGCCCCACACCAGTCGCCAGGCAACCAGGAAGCACAGGGTCAGCCCCGCGATCATGTGGTAGGAAAACACGAGGGACTCGTCGTCGACGGTATTACTAATGGTAAAGGCCACCACAAAGAGCGTGGCAAAGAGCCAGTGAAACACCCGGGTGGGCAGATCATAAACACGTTTAGCTTCCATAGTGGACTCCTATCATAAAGGTACCGGTCAACAGTGCCGGATTGATCGAAAGTGATGCCTGGAGAATAGGTGGATGGCCATCGGGGAGCCATTGTGCAAATGACCTAGAGGGGCCGAAAGGGCGGCAATTGGGGATATTTGGCATAGGTACTATGACCTAGGAGCCCGATATCACTCTGATATCGAAGGGAGATTTGAGTCGGGCGCGCGCAGGGGATGACGGCATCGACTGAGTCAAAACCCGGGCCACGGGCGCTCTGCTCCAATTTCGGCAGCCCCGTGGAGTGACTCTGTGGTGGTGTTGATGTTGACTGTCTACTCCGGAGTCAGGGTCAGATGCCAGCGATACGGCCCGGGCAAAAACGGGCTGGCATTGCCTTCCACCCAATCCCGATGGCCCAGTGTGTAATAGCTGGATAGCGGGTGGCCGCTCTGGCCGACGGCCATATGGAATATCCCTTTCTCCTCGTTGCCCGGTGCCACCACCATGCGTTGCGAGGCACCCATGTTGGGTTTTTGCACCCGTGGCATATAGGTGTCGCCGGCCATGCTTTCACTGGGGGTGTTGAGCAGGCCGCCCAGCAGGGGAATGGAGCCGCTCAATGGGTGGCGGATGTCGAGGGTGTTGGTCTCGCCCCAGCGCTGTTCTCGCAGAGGATTACCGTTCCGGGTGAGTTCTCGAATGGTTTGGTTGGCCTGTGCCACCAGGAATTCCTGCCAGTCGCGGTAGCCTCCGGGGGTGTGTTCGGCGGGCTGTTTGTTAATCAACGTCCAGGTGGGGTATTCGAGGTAGATACTGACACGCACGGGATCAAAGAAGTCGATCTCTTTATCCAGTTTCTGTATCACGCGGCCGGTGCTGGCGCCGATGATGTTTTCCCGGAAACGTTTAACGATCAGGTAGCCGGTGGAGCTTTTCGAGGCCCGACCCTGCCAGTTTTCCAGCAGGTCGATCAGGGTGTCGGCGTTGTTGATGGTTGTGTCGCTGTCGTTGTGTTCCCGGACGAGCTTGAGCAGCAATTGCTGCCAGCGGCTGAGGAACAGGGCGCGATCGTCCAGGGCGATGGCCAGCATATCCTGTTCGCTGAAGTGGTTGCTGTCGTGCAGGTTTTTAGCTATCTGTTGCTGGCGGGCACCCAGGGCATAACTGCCGTGGCCGATCTTGTCGAGCATGGCGCCGGAGACAACCCGGGCGTTGGCGGTCCAGATGCGGTTGCCCGCCGGGTTGATTACCCGTGGGTAGTCGGCAGCACTTAGGTAGCCATCCCAGCGGAGATCGCCGGTGGACCAGTCCTGGGGGTATTTCGATGACTGCCCTTCACCGCTGAATCCCACCCGTTTGGGCAGCCGCCCGGCAATGGTCCAACCCTGATCGCCGACGCTGTCCACAACATTGAAATTTTGTCCCGGAATGCCCGCGCTGGCGGCAATGCTCAGGGCCTCGCTGGCAGTGTCGGCGGCTTCAAGGTGGAGCAAGTTGAGGTTGGCGCCCTCGGGGTCGTGGGCGACCCAGCGCAGGGCTAACACGCGGTGTTTGTGATCCTCGCCGATCACCGGCCCCCAGATGGTGTGTCTGATTTCCAGGGTCTGGTCGGGTTCGCCTTTTACCTTGAGGGTTTCGGTTTCGGTGGTGAAGGGCCGCCAGCCGTCGGGCGTCAGGTAGGCGTCGCCCGCGTCATTCAGTTGCAGCACGATGCTGTCCTGGTAGTCGCCGTAGGAGTTGGTAAATCCCCAGGCGATATGCTCGTTGGAGCCCACCACCATCACGGGGACGCCGGGCAGGGTGACGCCGGTGACACGGCGGTTGTCTGCGGGCAGATACCAGGAGGCGCGGTACCAGATGTTGGGCACATTCAGCCCCAGGTGCATGTCATTGGCCAGCATGCCGGCGGAATAGCCGGTGAGCGCGCCACCCACGGACCAGTTGTTGGAGCCCACTGCGACGAAATCATGATAGAAGTCAACATCTTCCGGCAATTGCAACTGCGCCAGGGGCTGTTTGGGTAGCCGGTCGTTGAAAGCGTAGGCCTGGCCCTGTATGGGTGAATCCCATTCACCGCCCTCGGGGATCAGGAAGGCGAACCAGTCTGAGGGCAGCGTATCCCGCAACACCGCCAGGGAGCGTTCGTACTCGTCCAGTTCCGGTTGCAGGTCGATGTACATGCTGAACAGGGCGAGGAAGGTGTCTTGCTCCTGCCAGGGTTTTGGCGTCGCACGCAGCAGGGCGTATTCAAAGGGTGCCCTACCCAGTTCGTCCAGCCCCTTGTTGACCCCCTCGGTGTAGGTCTGCAACAGCGCCCGGTCTTCCGGACCCAGTGCCCTAAATGCTCGCAAGGCGCGTTTGCGGAACTGGTGAACGCGCACGGCTTTGTCGTGATTGAGCGCGAGAATGCCGAACAGGTCGGAGAGTTCGCCGGCAGCGTTGCGGCGCAGCAGGTCCATCTGGAAAAAACGTTCCTGGGCGTGTAGAAAGCCCAGGGCAAAGGCGGTGTCGTTGCGGTTTTCACCGGCAATGGTGGGGATACCCTGAGTGTCCCGCTCCACCGTGACGGAGCCCTGTAAGTATTCGCTGGTGACTGTACCCTCGAGCAGCGGCAGGCTCTCGCGCAGGAACCAGTAGCCATAGCTCACGGTGACAAGCGTGAAGAGCATGAGCAGCAGTAAGGCATGGATAAGCCAGCGGGGAAGAAAACGGTGCGCCATGAAGCCTGCCAGATGTTGTTGGTTGTGGTCACATGATAATGAAATCAGGCGGTATTATGGAGGCTTATGCCCGGTCAAAACTGCTAGAGAGCAGGTTGGAGCATGGCTTGCGCAGATGATTCTTCAGCAGAGCGGGAAACTGGGCGTTGTCCTGGCCGGGGTGCCACAGGCTTTTAACGACGGGCTTTGTGTTCACGGGTGATGCTCA
>CATLZI010000132.1 GCA_950063125.1 uncultured Porticoccus sp.
CTCAAGTAGGTCGTTAGCTTTTTTACGCTGCTCTTCGGTACCACTCTGAAGCACCTCCTCGAGCAAATCGCGCGCATTGTCCGGGTCGCCCATATCCACATAGGCTTCTGCCAGAACCAACTTGGTATCGGACTCGTCATCGTCACCCAGTGAATCCTCCACACTGGCGAGATCATCAAAGCCATCATTTGCTGTCCGGGGTTCAGCCTGCTCAATGGTCGAGTTCTCAGACTCTGCCATTGAAAAATCCTGATCCTCAGGCAGGGCTGTGTCTTCCGTTTTGTCAGCTCCGGCCTGTATATTTTCTGCTTTGGCGGGGTCTTCTTCATCGAAATCAATATCCTGCATACCCTCATCGATCTCAGTCGACAGTGCACCCAGGTCCATGTCCTCAAGGTCAAGATCCAGATCAAAGTCCGGCTCGGTCTCCCCGGCGGATGATTGCGTATCCGGAGATGTTGAGGTCAAATCTTCATCAGCGGAAACCTTATCGGCATAGCTCTCTTCGGCGGAAAATTCACTTGAAGTGAAAAGGTCAATGTCATTTAAATCACGATCTGCCGACGGCGTCACACTCTCTTCATCTTGCGGATAAGCGTCATCCTCAAGGGAGGCATTGGGGGACACATCACCCAGATCGTAATCGAGTGTCGGGGCCTCAAAGTCCGCCGAGTCCACTGAAGAATCCGTTATCTCAGTTGAAGCAGCTGCCTGCTCCTCGGAATCGTCCCGGGAGCCCGATTTCCCAGGCAACAACTCTGCTTCAAGGGCCAGCGCCCGGGCATCGGCCTGGCTGTCATTGAGTTCAGCCAGTGCAACTTTTTCTGCCTCAAAGGCATCCGGGTTGTTGGCGTTGACATGTACTTCCAGCAATTTTAGACGCAACGAGCTGTCCTGTGGATCTGACTCGATGGCCTTGCGAAGAATATTTTCAGCCTGACGATAATTGCCCAGCGAGAGATAAATATCTGCTTCACCCTTGGGGTCAACGCCTTCACCATCGCCAAGCTCGAGTTCCTCCAGGTCTTTTAAATCAGACTCATCCAGCTCTGCGGCAACCTCATGGACATACTGCTTTTCTGTCTCAGTAAAGGCTTCGGCAAGATTTTCTTCAGGTACTTCGGGTTCTTTAGGGGTGGCCAGAGTTTGAAGAGAGACCTCGTCCTGACCGTCATCATCATTTTTCCGATTACGGAAAAACATTACCACCGCCAGTAAAAGCGCAAGTAGTGCAATCAAGGGATAAAGCAAGTAGTCCAACCATCCAGCAAGCCCCAATGACCTGTCACCTTGACCACTTTCATGAGCTGGTGCAGGTTCGGCAACGGCATTGGCTTCAACATCCGACGCTGAGGGCTCTTTTGGGGCTGAAAGCTCTTCTGTGGCTGAAGGCTCTTCTGTGGCTGAAGGCTCTTCTGCCTGAACTGCCAACTGGGTGCCGCGCAGGGAGTCATCCTGAATTTCCACCAGACGATTCATGGTGGACAACTGTTCTTCCAGGTTGGCGATACGTGTTTTCAGATCATCATTTTCACGAAGGGTCTTGTCCAGTTCCTCCTGTGCGGCTATTAACTCATCCTGTCCGGAACCAGAGGAACTGCCAGCCTCACCATCGCCATTCACGTTTCCGGTGGATTGCTCGCTGGCATCATCGGCACCCAGCGCAGCGAGCTTGAGCCGGCCTTCTCCTGCCGCCGCGGAATCAGTTGCCACTGTATCCTGGTCGATGGCATCCATCACAGGGGCCAATGCCTCGGTCTCTGTAGCTGGTATTGATTCGGGCTGATTGAGTTCAGTCCTGACCTCTGTTTGGGTCAGTGACTGGATATCACTACCCTCCGGCAACCGAAGTACGGCCCCTTTTTTCAGCAGGTTGATATTGTCATTGATGAAAGCATCGGGATTAAGCTGCTTGATGGCCGCCATGGTCTGGTTCATGGAGGTCTGCCGGGGACGAATCCGCTGGGCAATGGCCCAGACTGTATCACCGGCATTGACGCTGTATTGACCGTCACCTGCTACAGGTGACTGACTGGAGGGCATATTTGATACAGGCCTGGGCGTCGCCGAATTGCTGCGGAGCTGCGGGCCGGAACTCGCAGCCTCAATCTTTTTTGCAGCGGTTCTCTCCGAGGCATAGACCGGCAAATCGAGCAACAGGGTATATTCGCGCACCAGACGACCGGTTGGCCACTGAACCTCTACCAGAAAATTCAAATAGGGCTCGCGAATAGGTTTCTTTGAAGTAATCCGAAGCACAGGTTGGGCACGGTTTACCATATCCACTGAAAAGTTCAAATCTGTCAGCAGAAAAAGCCTCTCAACGCCTGCATTCTTAAAATCCCTGGGGGAACCCAATCCAACCAGTATTTCGATATCAGTCAGCTCACCAATGCTGGTCAATTGAACTTCGGCATCGAGTGGTTCATTGAGGGATGAGTTCAACTTGATCTCTCCCAGCCCCAAAGCCAAAACGGTGTTAGTCAGCAACAGGCCAAGCAAGCCGGTGGTCAATATCAAGGTACGCAGCGTCATAGGATATTCCCTGTTTTACTTTGTGAGACAGTTTCCTGCCCGGATCTGAAACTTTTCAGAAAACTGTTCACACCTTATTAGGTTCCGTCTGCAAGTATTTATGACTAATAAGAATTGTTCAACTGCCACGGCAGTCAAATATCGACAAATAACCAGACTGATCAACCTGAACTATGACCGATTGCACAAAACCGGCCCCTGTTCAATGCAGTTAATGCTGCCTTGAACACGATATCAGCCCATTTTCAACCGTCAGGCTTCCAGTAATATGCGCAACATCCGACGCAGTGGTTCCGCGGCGCCCCATAAAAGCTGGTCGCCAACCGTAAACGCAGAGAGATATTGACTACCCATATTCATTTTACGCAATCGTCCTACCGGCACATGCAGATGACCGTTAACCGCCGCTGGTGTCAATTCTCGCAGCGATGCCTCACGCTCATTGGGCACAACCTTAGCCCAGTCATTGGACTCGGCGATGATGGACTCTATTTCATCCAATGGCACATCCTGAACCAGCTTTACGGTCAACGCCTGGCTGTGACAACGCATCGCACCGATACGAACACAGATGCCGTCAACAGGGATCAGCGTGTTGCCGGAGCGGCCGAGAAGCTTGTTGGTTTCAGCCTGACCTTTCCACTCCTCCTTGCTTTGCCCGCTCTCCAACTGCACATCAATCCAGGGCAACAGACTACCCGCTAACGGTGCGCCGAAGTGATCCGTCGGCAGTGAGCCACTGCGCATCGCAGCGGCAACTTTTTGATCAATCTCAAGAATTGCAGAGGCAGGATTGGCAAGCTCTGGTGCCACCGAGTGTTCGATAGCACCCATCTGGGCAATCAGTTCACGCATGTTCTGTGCACCCGCACCGGATGCCGCTTGATACGTCATGGCAGAGGTCCACTCTACCAATCCTTTGTTGAACAAGCCGCCCATCGCCATCAGCATCAGACTGACGGTACAATTGCCACCAATAAAGTTTTTGACCCCGCGACTGATGCCATCTTTGATCACCGACAGATTAACCGGGTCCAGAACAATCAGTGCATCATCGGCCATCCGCAGTGCAGAGGCGGCATCAATCCAATAGCCCCGCCAGCCAGCATTTCGCAATTGTGGATATACCGCCTTGGTGTAATCACCACCCTGGCAGGTGATGATAATATCCATTTTTGCCAGTGATTCGACATCATTGGCATCCTGTAGCGGCGGAACATCGACGCCGACCTGAGGGCCAGGCTGACCCAGCTGGGAAGTGGTAAAGAATATGGGCTCGATCAGAGCGAAGTCATTTTCCTGCTGCATACGGTCCATCAGGACCGAACCCACCATTCCTCGCCAACCTACAAAACCAACTTTATTCATTTAATTCAACCTATTATAAATTTATCAGAGAAATTACTTTAACTTTAAGCATGCATCAGAGTGCCGTTACTACCGCATCACCCATTTCAGCAGTGCTCACCTTTCGGGTCCCTTCAGTATAGATATCTGACGTGCGCAGTCCATTATCCAGCACAGTGCTCACAGCCTGCTCGATCGCAACGGCAGCCTCCGGGGCCTGCAGAGAGTAACGCAACATCATTGCAGCGGAGAGTATGGTTGCGAGAGGATTGGCAATGCCCAGCCCGGTAATATCCGGCGCCGAGCCGTGACAGGGTTCGTAGAGGCCTTTACCGTTCCTGTCGAGCGAAGCGGAGGGTAGCATGCCTATCGAACCGGTTAACATCGCAGCCGCATCTGACAGGATGTCACCAAACATGTTGCCAGTGACAATCACATCAAACTGCTTGGGCGCCTTGATCAGCTGCATGGCAGCATTATCCACATACATGTGACTCAGCTCTACATCCGGATAGTCACTTGCCAGCGCTTGCATCACTTCTCGCCAGAGAATAGTGGCCTCCAGCACATTGGCCTTGTCCACGGAACAGACCCGGCGACTGCGCACTCTAGCGGCCTCAAATGCCAGCTTGCCGATACGAACAATTTCGGATTCCGAATATTTATAGGTGTTGAAGCCCTCGCGTTCACCATTTTCCAGCACCCGGATACCCCGGGGTTCGCCGAAATAGATACCGCCAGTCAACTCGCGAACAATCAGGATGTCCAGACCAGACACAATTTCCGGTTTCAGGGAGGAAGCCCCTGCCAGTTGAGGGTAGAGAATCGCAGGCCGCAGATTGCCGAACAACCCCAGGCCCGAGCGCAGCTTGAGCAAACCTTTCTCGGGACGTAGCTGCCTGTCGACCCCATCCCACTCGGGCCCCCCAACTGAGCCCATCAAAATGGCATCACTCTGACCTGCTTTTTCCAAGGTCGCTTCAGGGCAGGGGTCCCCCACCGCATCGTAGGCGGCTCCACCCAACAGGCCCTCTTCAAATTGCAGGCCGAGATGGAACCTTTCATCAATTCGATGCAGCACCTTAGTGGCTTCATTGACGATTTCGGGACCAATATGATCCCCCTTCAATATCAGTACTTTTCTACTCACTGCGGTAATCCTTTATTTGATGGCATGGAACAGCCACGGACAACGTATCTCTTGCTGTGCCTCATAGGCACGAATGGCGTCCGCTTCTTTCAGGGTCAGACCGATTTCATCTAGCCCTTCCAGCAAACACTGCTTGTAAAACGGGTCAATTTCAAAGGAGAGCTCTTCGCCATCTGGCTTGATCAACCGTTGGCGAGGCAGATCCACGGTCAACTGATAGCCAGGATTCTGTTCAGCCTCAGAGAACAAATCATTAACAATATTTTCATTTAAAACAATAGGTAGTAATCCATTTTTAAAGCAGTTATTAAAGAATATATCGGCATAACTGGGAGCAATAATCACCCTGAACCCGTAGTCTTCCAGAGCCCAGGGCGCATGTTCACGACTGGAACCACAACCAAAGTTTTCCCGAGCCAGCAGGATGGAAGCTCCCTGATAGCGAGGCCAATTGAGTGGAAAATCTGGATTGAGGGGTCGCTCACGACCGTCCTGCCCAGGTTGACCTTCATCGAGATAACGCAGTTCATCAAACAGATTGGGACCAAACCCGGTACGCTTGATCGACTTCAAAAACTGTTTTGGAATGATCATGTCGGTATCGACGTTGGCCCTGTCCATTGGGGCCACCAGCCCTTTATGTACGGTAAACACTTTCATGCCATGTTCCTCTGGTTCAACGAACGAACATCTGTAATATGGCCTGCAATAGCGGCGGCGGCAGCCATGGCAGGACTGAGCAGATGAGTACGACCACCGTTACCCTGGCGTCCTTCAAAATTCCGGTTGGACGTTGAAGCACAGTGTTCGCCCGCACCGAGTTTGTCGGCATTCATGGCCAGGCACATGGAACACCCGGGCTCGCGCCACTCAAAACCGGCCTCCTGGAAGACCGCATCAAGTCCTTCCGCTTCGGCCTGCAGCTTGATCACCCCGCTGCCGGGCACGACCATTGCACTGACCGAATCGTGGACGTGGTGGCCTCGAAGCACC
>CATLZI010000133.1 GCA_950063125.1 uncultured Porticoccus sp.
GGTGTCAACGTAAAGTCGTGTCGGCCGCAGGTATCCTCCAGGATAGTGAACATGGGTCGGCTACGATTGGAATAGAGGATATCGCCAGTTGTGAGCCACAGGCGTGAGGCGTAGTCCAGAGAACGACCTGAAGACAGATACTCCTCAAGATCCGGATGCCCAAACGCCACCAGATCGCTCACTTGCTGACCTTCGGGGTCAATAATCACCAGCTCATCGCCCACACCGAGCTCGACCGTCTTCGCTGAGCAGGGAGGAATTCTCACCGTCGCTACATCTGCCTTCAATGTTTCTCCTCGAAATCAAATGGACAACGCCAGTCGACCTCTACTTCGCGGCCACTGTACTGCCTGGCCTCACTCAATTCTCCGAAATCCGCCAGATTGGGATTGATGGACCCTTGCAACTCGATGTCGCGTGAACGCGTAGCCGCCTGCATCTTCTCATAGCGGCCATCCCCTTTGAGACTTTCGAACTGCCGGTGAGAATTGAACACCAGCACTGGGTGCGTGAAACGCCTGGCGAGTCGCGACGCATACGGGTGGAGCCCGATCAGGAAGAATGGATGTCCCGACATGCTCAGACTGAATCGTGGACTATCCGTATCACTACTGACATCGTCGGCGGGTAAATTGCCTGCCAAAACATCAAGTTTGTAGATTCGCCACAATTGCGACCACATCAATGACTCGAAACGGTGCTCATCCATATCGAACGGTCCGTGGAATATTGCCGCATAGGAATGCACTATGTTTTTTCCGGAATCACTTGCCTCGATCATGTCAACAAATTGAGCGAGCCCATCGGCAATCGGTTCGTCATTGTTGAACTCCCCCATTGCTCCGAACTCATGCGTCTCGATAGAGCCATGGGCCAACGCTGATTTGGCCCCCACACAAGGGTAGGCATTGTCACCGAGAAACGCTAGAAATCTCTCGCCTATTGGCGTGACGGACTTGTGTTTTTTTTTAGTGGCTTGAGAAGCCTCGTTACGTACCATCAGTTTCTCTTTAATTCGCAAATTTGGAACCGAGAAAGGCACTGATGGCCGGAATGATGACAGTACCTTAGACGGTGCTAAGGTCTAAAAAAACCTTGCGGAAAAATACTAGCGTTCATTGCGAACAAAGTATGTACGCTCCCCAACCTAGCCCATGTCACCCTGAAATCTTTATTAGCGAGCTAGCGGCTGGTAGCGGTCATCCCAATTATTAATAAAAACATAGCGTTATAGACTTACTTCCGGCCCAACAGACCGGGCTTTACCGGTAGTTTTGAGCTGCGTAGCGAAGGAAAATAGCGAAGGAAAGTTGTGGGCAGGTCAATAGTGGCGAAGGAAACCCGTCCCCACAAAAGAAAGAGAGGAGAGGGGAAGGTAGGTGGTTTGCATCAATGCCACCATCATCAGCAACAACCAATAGCCCGAAACTGTAGTCACGAATATATTGATGCAGCTTATTTCTGTCTTTTTCTTTGAAGTGATCCGGGACATACATTCAATGGAACTCCTGGTGGAGGCCAGATACTGTCAGGAAATCATGCTAAAAATATCAGCCTGGGGGAAGTTTGAAGAAAGTTGTAACCGACTCCACTTTCAGGTACCTAATGTTTGCGCTCACCATTCCAATGGAATAATGATATCTGTCAACTTCCAGCTCAAACCACGTCTTCGAAGAATGAACTTTCCCTCTTCACCGTCATCACCTTTGACCTTTACGACAAATTTATCATGAGATTCGTAGGCCATCGATGAATCCGACAGTGGCTTGTGCTCTGGGTCGTCAGCGTTCTCGCCATTTATTTCCGCTCCCGGCTGGGGCTTTTCACCAGCCATTAACTGGGTGATGCCCGCTGGAGTAACGTAGACATCCACCAGCTTGTCGACCATCACCCCCGCAAACGCCATCCCCACCGCTGCAAATGGGTTATTCTTCATCTCTTCGTCTTCCGCCATCTTCTTCGCGAACATGACATTCATCTGATCCTTTAGGCTTTTACGAACACTGGGAAACTCAATGTACTCAGAAAGTGTCTCTCCGTCGTGGCTCTCCGCAGCGGATTTCATTTGATAAACAGTGACGTAAGGCGCAGCCACTACGTAAATAGCAAGCATCCCAGCCGCAATTATTAAAACAACCTTTCCCTTGCTCATATCTTTCCCTCTTGAATGTTAACGCTAGCCATAACCGGACCTCCACTTATTCTTTTTGGGGTTGCCGCATAGCATCTAAGCACAGAGGTTTTATTGTACTGATAAGCTTATTAGCCAGCGCAACCAAAACCTGTAAATCTGGAAGACTACTATTGCCTTGATAGCCTTTAACCATATTTTCTATAGAAAAATATTCGAAACCCTTCCTCTTATACCAAAGATTGGCCCTTTCTAATTCTGCCTTTTCATCTTCGGAAATTCCGATATCAGAATCAAAACCCAACTCTTTAGATTTCCTGAGAATCTTATCTAAGTCATGGCCAAGTCTTTTCTTAAGGTTGCCAATAGGTAGGTTTTTGGTTAATAGATACGCTTTTAAAGAAAGCTCTATCGAGCGGCAAACCAGATAATATTTTGATGGAGAAAATGGCTTATGAGTTTCAAACGACTCATAAGCGCTCAAAAAATCCTGTGAATATGAAACAAAGCCTACAGGGCCTACCCTTGCATGACCAATTCTTGGTTGTATTGTGATGTTTGTCATAACTAATTTGCCCTAATGAGAGAAGCGCCCCTTGACCGCAGTTGTTATATGGTAATTCGGCAGTAGCGACCATACTCTCCATCTTTGGTTGCACTTTGTACTGCCTGCCATCCCAATTTTTCGGCCACTCTCAACTGGCCACATTATCTTCCGTGATGAAAACCTGGATAGCGTCTAAATCAATCTCGGGATAGTCTGGAATATTTGGAATGCGGTCGATCTGAGAGATTTCCGAATATAAAAAATCTCGCATAAAAAATAAATCGGATAAACGTACTCGACCCAACTCTTCCAGCGCTTATACAAATTTCGGGGATCACAAACTAACCTGCCTGAAATGTAACGCCCCATTGAACGGCTTCACCGCTGCTATGCTTTGTTCTGTGCTTGAGAAGAGAGGAACTGTGAAAATAGTTTTTCAATGACCGCCATGGATGAGTTCAACCGGTGATCTCCGGAAATCAAATGCAATGAACAATCAATATCCTTTGCAAATTTAATTGAGTTCTCTGGTGCAACTACATCATCAGACCAGCCATGAACAATTTCTACATTAGGTTGCTTACAAAATGTTTGCTTTTTGTACCCTTGCATAAACAGAGCCGGAGCTAATAAAAATAGTGCTTTTGCATTAACTTGCTCTGCGGCAACTAAAGAAACGTAGCCTCCCATGCTTGACCCCACAAGTATGAAGTCATCTTCTACGTCTTTTAATACATCTAATAGACGTTCAACTCTGAGGTCAGGATCAAGGATATCCGAATAATCTACGCTATCGACGCTGTAGCTATGTTGCTCAGCAATAATTGCGAGCCTTTTGATTTTACTCCCCCAGGGACCACTTTCTTTTCCATGTGAAAAATATACTTTCATATCACACCGTAATTATTGTTTACACATACCGCCGCCAACACGCGCAGCTTTGCAGTGGAGGCGAAGCCGCAACGAAAAAGCTGTCGCAGTGCTTGGCTTGGTTAGGCATTGTCGCTCCCACAGTTTATGTACTGAATACCGTGAAACTCAGACTTACATATACACCGTAGACCAACAGGAGCAACCCTCCTTCGAGCCTGCTAAGCCGATTGCCCGTATATAAAAAGAACAACAGAATTAGCGATGTTCCCAACATGACCCATTGATCAAACTGCAGGATTCGCTCATGGACTGGAAGCGGCTGTAGCAACGCGGAAATACCGAGTATCCCCAGAAGATTGAAGATATTACTACCGAGAATATTCCCAATAGCAACATCCGCATGTCGGCGGAACGCCGCGATTACCGATATCGATAGCTCGGGCAAAGACGTGCCAACCGCCACAAGGGTCAAACCTATCACAGCTTCTGAGACACCAAACGACTCTGCTATTCCCACGGCTCCCTTTAACAGTACTTGTGATCCGGCGACCAAAAGGGCCAAACCCAACACCACCGCCATGACTACCCATAGAGTTGTTTTTGGCAGAGACGTTACTTCTTCCCCTTCAGCTATATGTAGCCCTGCAGAAGGCGCTTCTCCGGAGCGCTCGGTCCAATAGGCCCAGATCAAATAAGCGGCAAGTGCCAAAAGGAATATGGCAGCGTCAGACCTCACCAGAGCATCCCCACCGACAAGCACAAGAAACAAAATACTAGCAGCTACAACCGTGACACCATCCCGTCGCAAGACAAGCGGCTTGACAGCAAGAGGTGTTATCAATGCACATAAGCCCAGAATCAGAAGGATGTTACCGATATTACTGCCCACAACATTACCGATTGCGATGTCAGGCCGTTCACTAAGAGCTGCCTCAATTGAGACCACCAGCTCTGGCGCAGATGTACCGAAACCGACAATTAACAAGCCGCTGAGAAGAGGTGAAATACCTAGCCGATTTGCTGCCGCCAGAGACCCTCTGATAAGCGCCTCGCCACCACCCGTTAGAAGCAAAACTCCGATAGCGACGAACAGCAGGTCCAACATAATTTTGAGCTTCCGGTTGAGAACTTATTATAAAATGGCTGCATCCGCCAGGACTGCCTAACATTTGTATATCGCGCATGCGCGCTTTGCCGAATCTGATATTCGACGCTCTTTTGTAACAACTTGATACAAAGAAAAAATTGAAACATATCTGATTCCCTTCAGAATAAAGCGAGTTTTTCCTGTTATCCAAAATAATAGGACCTCGTTATTTCCTTCTTACTGCTAGCCCCTTGTTTTTCAATCATGTTTAGGCAACCGGCTGGATAACGAGCATGGACCGAGTATAAACCGTGGTCTCGATTTGACAACATTACACGAGGAAAGCCAGCCCATTGGACCGATTACAGGGAAAATAAAAGGATAATTTACGCGCCTTCCCAAAGCAGGGAAGGCAGGTATAACCATTTGAGTTTAATGGTGCCCGGAGCCGGGGTCGAACCGGCACGGAGGTTACCCTCCGAGGGATTTTAAGTCCCTTGCGTCTACCAATTTCGCCATCCGGGCATTTTTGAGGATGGGCTTTACTACTGATGTTATCTGAAGGTTGCCAGCACGCTGTGCTGGTCCTTGCGGTCGCTATCGGCTCCTGCCTTTCGCGACACTTGAGCATCCTGCTCATCGTCTACCAATTTCGCCATCCGGGCATTTTTGAGGATGGGCTTGTTCCGGTTGTTACTGCTTTCGCTTACGCAATTGACGATTGATGGTCTGGGGGTTTATCGGGCTGGACGATCAAACGGCGGTGTTGCGTTTAACGGTTGAAAATGGAGGCGCGGGTCGGAATCGAACCGGCGTTAACGGAGTTGCAGTCCGCTGCATGACCACTCTGCCACCGCGCCTTTTGGATGCGGGATTGTACCCGACGAGATTTTCAAAGAACAGTAAAGAAGGCGGGTATTCTATGGATTGATCGGCGATAAGCAACCTCTTTTTCGCTGCGGGGAGAATAACGCCGGTATTGCGTCACCACTCACCCTCAGGTGACTTTGGACAACTCCGGCCAGGCAGCTTTCAGGTAGATCAGCATGGACCACAGGGTCAGCAGTGCTGCCACGTACAGCAGGGCGATGCCCATCAGATCCAGCACCGGATACAGCACCGGATCAATCGCCAGCAATATGGCAATGGCGATCATCTGCAGGGTCGTTTTCACTTTCCCTAGGTAGGACACCGCCACGCTGGTGCGATTGCCCAGTTCAGCCATCCACTCCCGCAGTGCAGAAATCACGATTTCACGGCCGATGATCACTAGGGTCGGCAATGCAAACAGCACATTGGCATGGGATTCCAGCAGCATGATCAGGGCCGAGGCCACGATCAGTTTGTCCGCTACAGGGTCGAGAAACGCACCGAACGGGGT
>CATLZI010000134.1 GCA_950063125.1 uncultured Porticoccus sp.
GTAATAACATGAAGCGCGACACCATTGATAAAGCCATTGCCAGGGGGGCCGGTGCCGGTGAAGGCGACAATTATGAAGAGGTGACCTACGAGGGTTATGGTGTCGGAGGTATTGCCGTTCTCGTGGACTGTATGACGGATAACCGCAATCGTACGGTGTCCGATGTGCGCCACGCATTTACCAAGCGCGGTGGCAATCTGGGCACGGACGGATCGGTCGCCTACCTGTTTAAACGTACCGGCCAAATCAGTTATCCCGCTGGGGTTGATGAAAACCGGTTAATCGAAGTTGCCCTGGAAGCGGGCGCAGAAGACGTGGTGACCAATGACGATGGTTCCATCGACGTGCTGACCGCTTGGGAAGACTTCAGCGCAGTCAAAGAAGCCCTGTTGGGAGCTGGCCTTGAGCCGGAAAATGCAGAGGTCACGATGCTGGCATCCATTACTGTGCCCGTTGACCTGGACGGTGCGGAGAAATTGCTGGCGCTGGTGGACCATCTGGAAGATCTGGATGATGTGCAGAATGTATATACCAATGCGGATATTCCCGCGTCGGTGATGGCTGAGCTCGGCTGATAATCGGTTGGGCCAGAGAGTAAACCCGGGTGTATCCCGATATTGTTAACAGAACGAGTAATCACAGGAGAGACAGGATGAAAGTACTTCAGAAAACTGACGAGTACACCATTTATCAAAAACGCTCAGGCCGCTATGCCGTTGAAGGCGCCGACAAGAAGATCATTAATGGTGACGAAAAAGTCAGCATTCTGGTCGCCGCGGGTGTCGTCAAGCAGGCAGTTGCCAAACCCGCGCCGGTAGAAGAGCCAGCTGTTGAAGAGGCCCCCGCTGAGGAAGCCCCGGCAGAAGAAACTCCAGCAGAAGAGGTTGTGACAGAAGCAGCTCCAGCAGAAGAGGCGCCTGCTGATGAAGTGCCCGCAGAAGCAGCTCCCGCTGAATCGGCAGATGAGGAAGCCAAATAAGAGTTGTTGCTGAGTGAATGCAAAAAGGCGGCTGGCAACAGCCGCCTTTTTTAGTGGGGACAGTGATGATGGAGCAGGTGGCTCTTGTTTTTTCAAGCGATTAGGATACTGTGACAATATACAGTATTTCGGGCGATTCCCATGACACTGATTCTCGGTATAGACCCCGGTTCGAGAAAAACCGGTTTTGGCCTTGTCAACGCCGTTGGTTCGCGCGCCGAGTATGTTGCCAGTGGTATTATTCGCCTGCCGGATGGCACGCTTCCGGATCGTCTCAAGGTGATCTTTGAGAGTCTTTCCTGCATTATCGAAGAGCATCATCCTGAGACAATGGCCATTGAGGATGTTTTCTTTGCCCGTGATCCCAGGGCTGCGTTGAAGCTCGGTCAGGCCCGTGGCGCCGCGATTGTGGCGGGTGTTGCCGCGGGGTTGTCGGTGGCCGAATATGCCGCGCGGTCAGTCAAGCAGTCGGTGGTTGGCAGCGGTGCGGCTGGCAAGGAGCAGGTGCAGCATATGGTCACACGACTGCTGAAGTTGCCTTCGGCGCCCTCTGAGGATGCCGCTGACGCACTTGCGGTGGCGCTCTGCCATGCGCAAACAATCCGCACCACGGCCGGGTTGCCCCCCGATGTTCGTTATGCCAGAGGGCGGTATAAATAATATGGCGAGTCCTGTAAAGAGAGGGGTTGCAAGGTGATCGGGAGAATTCATGGCACATTGCTGGAGCGCAAGGCGCCGGAACTGCTGATTGATGTGCAGGGTGTCGGCTACGAAGTGTTGGTGTCGCTCAATACATTTTTTGATTTACCGGCACCGGGCCAGGCCGTGACACTCCATACGCATTTTGTGGTGCGGGAGGATGTGCAGCAGCTTTACGGTTTTGTCGATACTATTGAGCGCGAGTTATTTCGTAGCCTGATCAGGGTCAGTGGCGTGGGGCCGAAAATGGCGCTGGCAATTTTATCAGGAATGACGGCGGCTGATTTCGCCCATTCAGTGCAGCATAACGATACCGCCACACTGGTTCGATTGCCGGGCGTCGGTAAAAAAACAGCCGAGCGTCTTATCGTGGAAATGCGGGATCGTCTCAATCATTTTTCCACCGATTCGGCAGACTCTTCAGTCACTGGCCCGGCAGGACGACAAACCGATACGGTCAGGGAGGCCGAGAGTGCACTGATTGCACTGGGTTACAAGCCCCAGGAGGCGGCTCGGATGATAACGGCCGTAGCCAGCGAAGGGCAATCCAGTCAGGAATTGATTCGCCTTGCTCTGAAAAGCATGGTTAAAAGCTAGCCCGTGCAAGATATACTGCGCCCATGATTGAGAATGATCGTCTTATCTCCCCAGAAGCTTCCGTGCAGGAGGAGCGCTTTGATCGCGCGATTCGCCCCCTGAGTCTGGCCGACTACGTCGGGCAGCAGGCGGTCCGTGAGCAGATGGAAATATTTATCGGTGCCGCACGCAGGCGCGGTGAACCACTGGACCACACGCTGGTATTTGGCCCCCCAGGGTTGGGCAAGACCACCCTGGCCCATATCATTGCCAATGAAATGGGTGTGGATCTGAAAACCACCTCCGGCCCGGTGCTGGAGAAAGCCGGTGATCTGGCGGCCCTGATGACCAATCTGGAGCCGGGGGACGTGTTGTTCATTGACGAGATTCATCGTCTCAGCCCGGTGGTGGAAGAGGTTATTTATCCGGCTATGGAAGACTACCAGCTGGATATCATGATCGGTGAAGGGCCTGCTGCGCGTTCCATCAAGCTGGACTTGCCACCCTTTACTCTTGTTGGTGCAACCACCCGGGCGGGGTTGCTCACGTCGCCCTTGCGCGATCGATTTGGTATCGTGCAACGCCTCGAGTTTTACTCAGTGGATGAGTTGAGCACGATTGTCGCGCGCTCTGCGGATATTCTCGGGGTGGCCATGGGGCAGCAGGGCGCTATGGAGATTGCCCGCCGTGCGAGGGGTACACCTAGAATAGCCAATCGCCTGTTGCGTCGGGTCAGGGACTATGCCGAGATCAAGGCAGATGGCAAGATCAGTGCGGAGGTGGCCGATCAGGCATTGAATATGCTCAATGTGGATGCCAATGGTTTTGATCATATGGATCGACGGCTGATGTTAACCATCATGCAGAAGTTTGATGGGGGGCCTGTGGGGGTGGACAGTCTGGCCGCCGCGATCAGCGAAGAGCGGGGAACGATCGAGGACGTACTGGAACCGTTTCTGATCCAGCAGGGATACTTGATGAGAACCACTCGGGGTCGAATGGTTACAAACCTTGCCTACCAGCACTTCGGTCTGCAAAGTCCACAAAAAATTGACCAACAACTGGATTTCATGGAGAAATGACCAGCGAATATTGTCTACCGATCCGTGTGTATGTGGAAGACACCGACGCGGGCGGGATTGTCTACTACGCCAATTATCTGAAGTACCTTGAGCGCGCCCGCACTGAGCTGATGCGGTCGTTGGGTTATGACAAGCCGGCGCTGTTTGAGGGCATGCAGTTTGTGGTCTGTTCGGTGGAATTGAAGTACCGGCAACCGGCAGTATTGGATGACCAGATTGTTGCCACGGCCAAACTGGTCGCCGTGAGCAGAACTTCATTCACCATCGCCCAAAAAGTGCTGAGGGGCGAGCAGGTTCTGGTCGAAGGGGTCGTGAAAGCGGCCTGTATCAATCATCAAACGAAGCGACCCACGGCCATCCCGGCCGAGATGTTGCAAACATTGCAAGCCGCTATTTAACAAGAAAACAGGAGTTACCTGGTGACCGAACAATTATCACTCTGGAGTCTGATTGCCGATGCTTCCCTGCTGGTGCAATTTGTCATGGCGCTGTTATTTTTTGCTTCGATCATCTCCTGGGTAATGATCATCCAGCGCGGGCTATACCTGAGAAATGCGGGGGTGAATCTGCGCAAATTTGAGGATAATTTCTGGTCTGGGGTCGATCTTAATCAGCTCTATACGGATATTGGTGGCAGAGGTGCCGCCGAAGGTCTGGCAAGTGTATTCCGTGCGGGCTTCCGCGAATTCAACCGCCTGGCCCAGCAGGCGAACGTTGATGCGGACACGGTCATCGAAGGCACCGAGCGATCCATGCGAATTGCCCTGTCCCGGGAGGAGGAGCGGCTCAATCGGCATTTACCTTTTTTGGCCAGCGTTGCGTCGGTGAGCCCCTACATCGGTTTGTTTGGCACCGTCTGGGGGATCATGAACTCCTTTCGCGGGCTGGCAGTGGTCCAGCAGGCCACTCTGGCAACCGTTGCGCCGGGTATTTCTGAAGCCTTGATCGCCACTGCCATGGGCTTGTTTGCCGCGATTCCGGCGGTGCTGGCCTACAACCGCTATTCAGCATCGGCGGATAGTATCTACAGCGGCTATCAAACCTTTGCCGAGGAATTTTCCAGTATTCTGCACCGTCGGGTACACGGTTAATGGCTATCCGAACTCCCAAGCATAAAAGGCGGCTGGTGGCTGAAATCAATGTGGTGCCGTACATTGATGTGATGCTGGTACTGCTGATTGTCTTTATGGTGACAGCCCCCATGTTGATGCAGGGGGTCAAGGTGGAGCTGCCACAGGCACCGTCCGCACCGCTTGATGACAAGGACCTGGAACCCCTCATTGTTTCTGTGAAGGCCGATGGGACTTACTATCTGGATCTCGGCAACGGCAAGAATATTGAAGAGCCACTCACCTCCATTATTGAAAAAGTGCAGAAAGTGATGGGTGTGCAGCCGAAGACGCCCGTGCTGGTCTGGGGTGATGCAAAAGTGGATTATGGCACAGTGGTCAGGTTGATGAGTGAGCTGCAGAATGCTGGTGCGCCCTCTGTCGGGCTGGTCACCGAGCCGCCGCCAGGGAAAAACTAGCTACCGTGTTCTCCGGCAAAGTCTCCTCATTTACCGTTGCCGTTGTGGTGAGCCTGCTGTTGCATGCTTGCATGTTGGTGCTATTGGTGGTGCATTGGGAACCGGAGAGGAAAGAACGAAAAATTACCCAGCCGAAATATGTTCAGGCAACGTTGCTCAAGCTGGAAGAAAAGGCCAAGCCAAAGCCAAAGCCGCCGGTGCCTAAAGCGGCACCCAAGCCAGCGCCCAAACCGACTCCGAAGCCAGCCCCGAAACCGGCCCCCAAGCCCGAGCCGAAACCTGCTCCCAAGCCTGCGCCAAAACCCGCGCCCAAGCCGGAACCAAGACCGGAGCCCAAGCCGCAAATAGACCAGCAGCAACTTGAGCAGGCCCTGGCCAGTGCCCTGGCCGAGGAAGAGGCGTTTTTGGCGGCTGCGAACGACGAGGAATTGGCCAGCAGTTATGCGGATTATGTTTTTGAACGTCTGGCCGCCAACTGGAGCCGTCCACCCAACTCCCGTCGCGATATGGAGGTTGAGTTGCTGGTACAGCTGGTGCCAACCGGTCAGGTGGTCAGTGTTGTTATTGTCAGATCCAGCGGTAATGCGGCATTTGATCGTTCTGCTGAGCAGGCCGTTCTTAAAGTGGGCAGGTTCGAAAAGTTACAGGAACTACCACCGAAGGTGTTCGAGACGTATTTTCGTAAATTGCCATTAATTTTCAGGCCAGATGATTTGAGGTTATAAAGTGAGGAAAACCGGGTTTCTATTAAGTTTGTGTGTGCTGGCGACGTGCTGGCTGCCATCAGCATTTGCTGAGTTCGCCATCGAAATTACCCAGGGCGTCGACAACCCGACCCGTATCGCCATTTCACCGATGACGCTCGGCGGTCGGGCGTTGCCCGAGGATATCAGTAAAATTGTTTCGGCGGATCTGGATCGCAGTGGCCTGTTCAGTTCGATACCCCGGCAAAACATGTTGTCATTTCCCGCTCGTGAGAATGATGTCTACTTGCGTGACTGGCGGGTACTCGGTACAGAATACCTGGTGGTTGGCGACGTGACTGATCAGGGGGGCAGTTACAAGGTGACGTTCAGCCTTATGGAAGTGGCTGGAGGGCGCTAGCTGTTTACCAAGGCTGTGGATGGAAA
>CATLZI010000135.1 GCA_950063125.1 uncultured Porticoccus sp.
GTGGCCGGCAAGTACGACCTGATGAACGACCTGATGTCCGGGGGCATCCATCGGCTCTGGAAACGCTATACCATTGAGTTGTCCGGGGTGCGCAGCGGCCAGCGGGTACTGGATATCGCCGGTGGCACCGGCGACCTGACCGTTAAATTTTCGCGGCTGGTGGGCCCCACCGGTGAAGTGGTACTGGCAGACATCAACGACTCCATGCTGAAGGTAGGCCGTGACAAGCTAACGGACCGCGGTGCAGGGGGCAACGTCCGCTATGCACAGGCCGATGCCCAGTATCTGCCATTCCCCGACAATACCTTTGACTGCATCACCATCGCCTTCGGCCTGCGCAACGTCACCGACAAGGACCTGGCCCTGCAATCCATGCTTCGGGTGCTGAAACCCGGTGGCAGACTGCTGGTGCTGGAATTCTCCACCCCCACCAGCGGCCTGTTGGGCAAGGTCTACGACTTTTATTCTTTCAACCTGTTGCCGAGAATCGGCCAGTTGGTCGCCCACGACGGGGACAGCTATCAGTACCTGGCAGAGTCGATTCGCATGCACCCGGACCAGGAAACCCTGAAAACGATGATGGCGGATGCAGGCTTCGTCAACCTCGACTATCACAACATGACCGGTGGGATCGTTGCCCTTCATCGGGGTTTCAAACCCTGATGTTTGATTTCCTGAAACACAATCCACTGCAGGCGCTACACAGCTCTGCACTCATGGCTGTGGAAACGGCTATCAACAGTGGTCTGAAGTACGATTCCGCTACCCGGAAAGCCCTCGGCGAAATGAACGGCCAGGTGCTTGAAATCAACTGCACCCTTCCGCCACTGACTTTCTACGTTATTTTCGGAGAAGACAGTGTCAGCCTGCTCTCCCATTATGAGGGAACGGCAAATACCAGCCTGCGGGGAACCGCCCTGTCACTCGCTGCACTGGCGACAAACGGTGAGGACAAAGTCTCCTTTTACGGCACGGGTGTCGAAGTAGAGGGCGACCACGATCTGCTCCGGCAGATACGCAGGATTCTCAAACACCTGGATGTGGACTGGGAGGCCGCACTGGCGAAACTGATTGGTGATGTACCCGCGCACCTAGTGGGAGAGTCCCTGCGCAGTGCGGCAACATGGCAGACACAAACAGCCAAACGCGCCGCCAGTGCCGCCGCTGAGTTCGCCCAGGAGGAAATACGACTGACCCCCAGCGCCAACGAAGTGGCGCATTTCAGGACCCAGGTTCGCCAACTGAGTACAGATGTGGACCGACTGGCTGCCCGCATCCACAAAATCAGCCTCAAGCTAGACCCCCAACCCCGGAACAGCGACTAGCCATGTCAAGAATCCGTCGGCTCAGCACGATCCTGCGCACCACCACTCGTTACCGACTGGACACCTTTCTCGATGCAGACAGACTGCCCTGGAGCGTCCGGCTACTTCTGAAGCTCAAGCGGCTGCTACCCGAACCAAAACAACCGCGTGGTGAACGGTTGCGGCAGGCCATGGAAGATCTCGGGCCCATTTTCATCAAGTTCGGCCAATTGCTGTCTACCCGGCCGGATCTGATCCCATCGGATATCTGCCAACAACTGGACAAACTGCAGGACAATGTCCCGCCTTTCGACAAAGCCCATTTCGTCGCCATCGTCGAGCAGGCACTGGAGGACAGTGTCGACAATCTGTTTCTGCATTTTGACCGGGAGCCCCTGGCCTCCGCCTCCGTGGCACAGGTCCACGCAGCGACACTGCATGACGGGCGCGAAGTGGTCGTCAAGGCCATTCGGCCCGGCATCGAAAAAACCATTGGCCAGGATATCAGGCTGCTGTTCACCATGGCCCGCTGGCTCGAAAGCAATACCGTCGATGGTCGGAGAATGCGCTTGACCGAAGTGGTCAGCGACTATCAAAACACCATTCTCGATGAACTCAACCTGCAACGGGAAGGCGCCAATGCCTCCATGTTGCGGCGCAATTTTGATCGCTCTCCACTGCTCTACGTACCCGAGGTATTCTGGTCACACACCAATGAAAAAGTCCTAGTGATGGAACGCATCTACGCCATACCGGTCACGGATATCACCACCCTGCAACAGCACGAGACCAACTTCAAAGTACTTGCCGAACGTGGAGTGGAAATCTTTTTCACCCAGGTGTTCGAGCACAATTTTTTTCATGCCGATATGCATCCCGGCAATATATTTGTGGATCCAGTGGACCCGCAGCAACCAAAATACCTGGCGGTGGACTGCGCGATTATGGGCACCCTGACCGAAGCCGACCAGTATTATCTGGCCCGCAATCTACTGGCCATCTTCCGCCGGGACTATCAACAGGTGGCAGAACTCCATGTCCTGTCGGGCTGGGTTCCGGAGGGCACCAATGTGGGTGAATTTGCCGCCGCCATTCGCACTGTCTGCGAGCCCATTTTTGAGCGCCCTTTGCGCGAAATCTCCTTTGGACTGCTGTTGGTCAACCTGTTTCGCACCGCCCGGCGCTTCGATATGGAAGTACAGCCATCGCTGGTGTTGCTGCAGAAGACCCTGCTCAATATCGAGGGCCTCGGCCGTCAACTGTATCCAGACCTGGATCTGTGGGCCACGGCTCACCCCTTCCTGGAGCGCTGGCTGAAAGAACGCTTCAAGCCAAACGCCCTGATGGAACAGCTCAAGCGCCACGGCCCGGAATGGCTGGAGCAGTTTCCCCAGTTACCCCAGCTGGTTTTTCAGACCCTGGAACGACTACAGGCGAAAGAAGTCGGCCTGAAGGAAATTCCTGCCAGTGTCCCGGTCAGAACGGGACAGCGCCGGCGAACCCTGCTCGGCGCGGCACTGATCGGTATTGGTCTGGGCAGTGCTTTTCCTGAATGGACGGATACAATCCAGCAAATGCCCGCCGGCAGCCTGGTTCTGGTGGGAATCGGTGTGCTGTTATTGATAGTGCGCTGACGATTGTCCCGGAAAATCCGTATTGCCGATCCAACCACAACTGTCATAATGGCCGCCATGACTGACTTTCTCGATCAAATCACCTGGAATGAAGATGGCCTGCTGCCCGCTGTTGCACAGGACGCCGAGTCGGGTCGTATCCTGATGGTGGCCTGGATGAACCGGGAGGCATTAGAACTCACCGCCACTGAAGGTCGCGCCGTGTACTGGTCCCGCTCCCGCCGCAAACTGTGGCGCAAGGGTGAGGAATCCGGTCATATTCAGCGAGTCGGGGAAATTCGTCTGGACTGCGACGGCGATGTTATCGTGTTACAGGTTGAACAGCTCGGCGGGATCGCCTGCCATACGGGGCGAACATCCTGCTTTTATCGTGTCCTGAAAGACGGACAGTGGCACACGGTGGACCCTGTTATCAAAGATCCCAGAGACATTTATTCATGAACAGTTGCCGTGATGATATATTGACCCGATTAAGCCAGATACTGGAAGATCGCAAAGGCTACTCGCATCAGGAATCTTATGTGGCCAGCCTGCACCACAAGGGTTTGAATAAAATCCTGGAAAAGATAGGCGAAGAGTGTACTGAAACGATTCTGGCCGCCAAGGATGCAGCGGCCAGCAATGACAACAGCAAAGTGATTTATGAAACCGCAGATCTCTGGTTTCACACACTGGTGATGCTGTCCCATCTCGGTGAGGGCCCTGAACCGGTTCTCAGGGAACTGGAACGACGCTTCAATCTGTCGGGCCTCGAAGAGAAAGCACAACGCAATTCAACCTGATTGACAAGAGAGAGAATTATGGGCTTTGGCTGGCAGGAACTGTTAATTATTCTGATTATCGTGGCGCTGATTTTTGGCACCAAAAAGCTTCGTGGTATCGGCACTGACATTGGCGGTGCGGTCAAAGGGTTCAAGGAATCCATGTCCGGCGATTCGGACAAGGAACCGGAACACCTCGACGATGGTAAATCGGCTAACACCCAGATGAATACCGATGACAGTGCCGCGTCGACCGGCGAAAAGAAAACCACAGACCAGTAGGCGTGACAGCGACCTTGCGGATATTGCCGTATGTTTGATATTGGCTTTGCCGAATTATTAGTCATCGCCGTTGTGGCCCTGGTTGTCATGGGTCCTGAGCGTCTGCCCCAGACCCTGCGCACCATGGGCCTCTGGATTGGCCGGATCCGCCAGACATTTTCCTCCGTCCGCCAGGAACTCGAAAACGAAGTCGGCATGGATGACATTCGCCGGCAGTTGCACAACGAGAAACTGATGCGTGACCTGAAAAACGCCAAAGCGGAGTTCGAAGACCTGCCCAGCCCACAGGACACCAAACCTGACACTGATGAACGGTCAACCGAGACAGCTGACACGCCCGACGAAACCAAACCATGAGTGAAGAAAAACTGCTGAGCCAACCCTTCATCAGCCATATCATTGAATTGCGCAATCGCCTGTTGCGCTCTGTGATTGTAGTGCTGTTGATCTTTCTGGGGCTATTTTCCTTCAGTAACGACCTCTACCTGTACATTTCGGAACCCCTCAGGCTGCATCTACCGAACACCTCGTCGATGATTGCCACCGATGTCGCGTCACCGTTTCTCACCCCCTTTAAATTGACGCTGGTGCTGTCAATCTTTGCCGCTATGCCCTTTATTCTGTATCAGGTATGGGCCTTCGTTGCCCCCGGGCTCTACCAGCGTGAAAAGAAAATTGTGCTGCCCCTGTTTTTTTCCAGCGTTCTGCTGTTCTACGGTGGAATGGCTTTCGCTTACTACGTGGTATTCCCACTGGTCTTTATGTTCTTCACCAGTGTCGGCCCGGAAGGCGTGGCCGTCATGACGGATATTCGCAGCTATCTGGATTTCGTCCTGAAATTGTTTTTTGCGTTTGGCATCAGTTTTCAAATTCCAATCGGCGTGGTAATCCTGACCTGGATGGGTATTATCGAACCGGACCAGCTGGCTAACAAACGCCCCTATGTGTTTGTTATCTGTTTTGTGTTCGGTATGCTACTCACTCCCCCGGACATTCTGTCCCAAACACTGCTTGCAGTACCCATGTGGCTATTGTTTGAAGTGGGTATTCTGTTTGGCCGGTGTATCAAACCCCGCTCGACTACCGCTGACGACAATCAGGCCTGACCCGCTTTATCATCTATGGCGAGTGCACCATTAACGCCACCTCTGTGGCAAAAACAGTGCACGCTTTCTGCTCCGGCCTGTCTTTAGACCTCTCACGACAATAAGAAAAAACCCTGTTTTTCAATGTATTAAACGTATTTTTCAGGTTGGCATCTATTATGCATCGACATAGATAGCCGCCCCAGAATCTCTCTCTTACCGGGTAGTGGCAACACATTAAGTTCCAGGTAATGAAGCCTGCCGAGTCACTTGTGCCAACAGTGGTTCGACAGGCTTTTTTTATTGAACAGGCAACAAATGGTCGCCAAAGCATCGAACACTATTGGTTATTGTGAACTCCCTGACGCCAGTACCCGGGCACTGGCACAGGTTGCCCGCAATGACGTCGGCGTTATTGTCATAGGCGCCGGTCCCGTCGGCATGCGCTTTACCCACGATCTTCTCGCCAGAAAACCCCAACTGGCTGTTCACCTGTTCGGTGACGAAGCCTGCAAGCCCTACAACCGCATTCAGCTCTCGGCCCTATTGGCCGGCGAGATTAACCGGGATGATATCGATCTGCCGCTGCCCGCGCTCGGCAATCACCCCAATTTTCAGTTTACCAGCGCTGCCATCGTGGAAATTGACCGCGAACGGAAAACTGTTACCGATGCCAGCGGCACCCGCTTCCACTATCACAAGTTGGTGCTGGCCACCGGTGCCCGCGCTCATATTCCCAACATTCCAGGTATCGAGCGCCAGGGCGTATTCAGTTTTCGCAGTCTCAAGGACACCGAAAGTCTCTATGTGCGAATCCTTCGCTCTCGTCATATTGTCGTGGTGGGCGGCGGTCTGTTGGGACTCGAGGCCGCCAAGGGGCTGCTCAAATTCAATACCAGAGTCACCGTAGTTCAGCAGAGTTC
>CATLZI010000136.1 GCA_950063125.1 uncultured Porticoccus sp.
GCTGTTGAGCATGGAAACCACCACCGGCATGTCGGCACCGCCGATAGCCATAATCAGGTGGACACCCAGTACACTGGCGATGATGGTCATGATGATCAGTGCCAGCAATCCGGCCCAGTGACTGTCGGCCCCGACAAACATGATCCCCAGTGCCACGGTAATGGCCAGTGCCACCAGGTTCATCAGGTGACGACCCGGCAGGGTCAATGCTTTGCTGGACACACGGCCATCCAGCTTGCCGCAGGCAATCAACGAGCCGGTAAAGGTTACCGCACCGATGAAAATACCTAGAAATATCTCCACCAGTTTGATGGTGTGCTCCGCACCGTGGGTCACGATCAAAGGTTCGATGTAACCGGAGAAGCCCACCAACACGGCAGCCAGACCGACAAAACTGTGCAGCAGGGCTACCAATTGCGGCATCTGGGTCATTTCGACCCGGTTGGCGAGAAAAATACCAATAATGCTGCCGAGCACAATCGCAACCAGAATTGCGACCATATCGCCCGTGCCGACATTGGCTATGGTGACGCCAACGGCAATCAGAATCCCGGCGACACCATAGTAGTTACCGCGACGAGCGGACTCCTGATGACTCAAACCACCGAGGCTGAGAATGAATAATATACTGGCCACTACGTAGGCCACACTGACGATTCCTGGACTCATGGTGTGCCCTCCTTATCGGCGAAACATTTTCAGCATGCGGTGGGTAACCCGAAAGCCCCCGGCCACATTGATGGTTGCAATCAGCACGGCGATAAAAGCCATGATGCCCACTGCACCGCTTTCAGACTGCGCCAGATGCAGCAACGCCCCGATCACGATAATGCCACTGATCGCATTGGTCACACTCATCAGAGGGGTGTGGAGGGACGCCGTCACATTCCATATCACCTGCCAACCGATAAAGCAGGCCAGGACAAACACCGTAAAATGGGTAAGGAAACTGGGAGGGGCGTAGGTACCAATACCCAGCAGGGCCAGCGCTGTCACCACCAGCAGCAGGCCCTTGCCCAGCCACCGGCCAATCACGGAGGGCTCGCCTTTGGCCTTTTTACCCTTCGGCGATGGCTCTTCGGTACTCGGTGGTGGCGCGGTATTCACCGCCACCTCCACTTTCGGTGGTGGCCAGGTAACTTCACCATCGTGAACAACCGTGAGTCCGCGAATGACGGTGTCTTCCATGTCAACGCTGGGCTGGCCATCCTTCTCGGGCGTCAGATCGCTCATCAAGTGTGTCAGGTTGCTGGCATAGAGATCACTGGACACCTTTGCCATGCGGCTGGGCAGATCGGTATAACCGATAATGGACACGTCGTGATGCACAGCGACCTTGCCCGGCTCGGTGAGTTCACAGTTACCGCCCCGCTCCGAGGCCAGATCGACAATCACACTGCCGGGCTTCATCGCAGCCACCATCTCGGCGGTAATCAGTTTTGGTGCCGGACGGCCGGGAATCAGAGCAGTGGTGATAATGATATCCACCTCTTCTGCCTGCTCGGCAAACAGTGCCATCTCGGCCTTGATGAACTCATCGCTCATCTGCTTGGCATAACCGCCGCCACCACTGCCATCTTCATCGCCAAAATCCAGTTCGAGGAATTCGGCACCCATGCTCTCCACCTGTTCCTTCACTTCGAGGCGGGTATCGAAAGCACGCACGATGGCACCCATGCTGTTAGCGGTACCAACCGCAGCAAGGCCTGCCACACCGGCACCAATCACCATAACCTTGGCGGGGGGGACCTTCCCGGCCGCCGTCACCTGGCCGGTAAAAAAGCGACCGAAATGGTTGGCTGCCTCAATAACGGCACGGTAACCGGCGACATTGGCCATGGCGCTCAACGCATCCATTTTCTGCGCGCGACTGATACGGGGCAGGCTATCGATAGCGAACACCGTGGCCCCTTTTGCCGCAAACTTCTCCAGCAGTTCAGGGGTTTGTGCCGGCCAGATGTAGCTGGCCAGACCAGCGCCCTGCTTCATCATGTCAACTTCATGCCTGTTGAGCATGGCGTTTTCCATAGGGGCACGCACTTTCAGAATAAAATCTGCCTGGCTCCAGAGCGCAGGCGCATCAACAGCAATTGCCGCGCCGGCATTGATGTAGGCTTCATCATCATAATGCGCTGGTTCACCAGCTCCCGACTGGACCAATACCTCATAGCCGAGCTTGAGCAGCTTTTGAACGGAGGCAGGAGTGGCGGCAACACGCCTTTCGTCGGGATAAATTTCTTTGGGGATACCTATTGTTGTCATTCGCTTTCTCTCCAGGTCTGAACACCATTCTCTGGTGCACTGATCGAAACATGGAAACCCTGGCTTCGGGCTCATTCTCATTTCAGCGGATCATGTCAGTTTCACAGCAAACCTGACTGTGATACCGAGTTTAATGATTTAACGACTCGCCCCACAGGACCGGGCAGGGTTACGATCCTACGCGAATTTTAACTTCCATGCCTCTTTTCGTGGCATCAGGATAAACCATTAGCAGATAGTATTCTGCAAAGAGACTGATAGGGAATTTTGATTGGTATAACCCCGCAACCCCTATGAGAGAGCGACTATATGGAGACCAGAACAGGCTGCATGGCCTCGAAATCAGAAGCGTATTTTTGATCGGCCATAGTGCCGGGCCGGGTTCAGGGCTGACCAAACAGCTTTTTCAACAGCGAGGTGGTTTGCTTGACCGGATTCTCACGGATCGCAGCTTCTTCCCGCGCCAGATAATAGAAGATGCCGTCCATCCCCCCGTTTATCGTGTAGTCCGTCAAGTCGGCTTTGAGGTCGGGGACAAAAGGCAGGGTCTTGTATTTACTGACAATCGCATCGTAAGTCTGTAGCGCGCCCACCTCTGCGAGGCTGGCTTCAATCACCGGGCGCATTTCCTCCGCGAGGGGGCCGCGCATTTTGTCACTGAAATAGCGGGTAGCGGCATCTTCCGAGCCACTGTAAATCTTCTTCGCATCGTCGATGGTCATGGCACTGATGGCATCGAGAAACATCGCCTTTGCCCGCGGAGTAGCCGCCTCGGCAGCCCGGTTCAGTTTCATTTCAAGCTCCTGCAAACTGGCGCCCATGCCCACCTGCTCAAGAACACCTTTGGCCTGCTGAAGTTGAGGGGGCAAAGGAATACGAATCGCGTCGTCGAGGTAAAATCCATCCTGAGTCCCAAGCTGTGAAACCACATTACCGGCACCCACCCGCAACGCCTCTTTCAACCCTGCGGCAATTTCATCGCTGGAGAGCCCACTGACCGGCGCAGCGGATTCTGTCGTGTTTCCCGTGTTGCCACCGAGCAGTTCCTTGCCGGTATCCCACCAGCTGGCGGCACTGACAGACAAGGGTGTAATCACCAGTACAACACTCAACAAAACAGTATTTCTGTCCACGACACATCCTCATAAAAGCAACCAGGAGACACCAGATTAGCATGTCGATTCATCTGGTGTTACCGGATTTTTGACACCCCAAGGTCCAACCATAAGAGGCGCAGGGACATTTAGAAGTAATTACCCCGAAATACAGTCTACGGTCTGTAATGCCATATTGACTACAGCACCAACAATCCGTGATCGGTTTCCAGCTTGACCCGCCATTCCCCGCGACTGCGGTAAACCCATCCCTGTATTTCCACTCGCCGGCCCTGCAAGCTGTTTAGCTGTTTTGCCTCAAAGCGATGGCGGTGTTCTGGATAAATCATTACCTTGATCACATCATCCAGGACGAGCCGCCAGTGCCTGCCGGTTTGGACGGCTGTTACGGTACCCTGCAATCGCTTAAACCCCCCGTCCTGCACATCCCGGGCAGCGACGGGGGCCATGCCGGCGTTGCTCCAGAGTCCCCGCTGCTGTTTGACAGCCAACTGCTCGGCGCTGGCAAAGCAGTCGGCCAGGGTCAGATTGGGTGGCACTGCAACATGGTAGGCCAGCCCCTGTTCCAGCAGGATTTGTTCGAGACTTTCTCCTCGCTCATTGAACAGGTGGGCGAGCGTTCGACCATAGCGGTCATGGGTTTGCCGATCCGTTAACAAATGTAGCTGCGAGGCAGACTTGATCAGGCTGCGCAATCTGTCACGGGCCTCGGCGGCGAACGGCTGATCCGGTTGCCCACCGCGGCCCGGTTCTGTGGCATTGATACCGATCAATCGAACTTTGCGGCCGTCATCCAGTTTGACGGTATCGCCGTCATAGACACGAGTGACGGAAACCCTCTCCAATGGGGCGAAAGGCTGACAGCGAAGATCGGCGCTGGCGGGCCCGCCGGCGATAAACAGCCAGACAACGAAAAACGCGCTCTGGCATATCATCCAGAGCGCGCATCGTTTGCCTCGAAAGGCAGACATATTCAGATTATTTTTTGGCGGAACGACCGGCGAAACGTTTGTTGAAACGGTCGATACGACCACCGGTATCAGCAACTTTCTGCTTGCCGGTGTAGAACGGGTGGCAGGCTGAACAGACATCCACGTGGATGCTACCGTTCATGGTGGAGCCTACTTCAAATGCATTACCACAACTGCAGGTTGCTGACAGTGTGCCGTAATTTGGATGGATTTCAGATCTCATGTTTCATTGCCTCAGTCTCTTGCATATCGCCAACCCGATCTCTGTGCAACCCGAATATTGATTCGCTCCTGCCTGCCAAACCGATCGCCCGAACCCCGATGCACTTCTGGTACACTGGATGCCTCGCCTCGGTTTGCTGATAACAGGTCGCGTTTAATCCCTCGGGATGCCTTTCAATTGTCGGGCACCATATGCCGCCTTTAAACGGAGCGCGAATACTACCAGAAAACGATGCCCATTCAAGGTTTTAACAAAAAAACACATCAATGACAGAATCCATCATTATTCGTGTTGCTGTCCCCTCTCCCCTGCGGCGGCTGTTCGACTACCTGCCTTCAGAAAACAGTACCCGGACACCCCGGCCCGGCTGCCGCGTCAAGGTGCCTTTTGGCCGCCGTCAGGTCATCGGGGTTGTCATCGAAATTGCGGCATCCAGCGAACATCCCGCCACACGGTTGAAACCCGTTACCGAACTGGTGGATGATGAACCGTTGCTGCCCGAAACCCTGCTGGAGCTCTGTGTCTGGGCCGCGGGTTACTACCAGCACCCACCGGGCGACGCACTCAGTACAGCGCTGCCGGCAACGCTCCGCAAGGGGGATGCGATACCCCGGCAAAGCGAAGTCCATTGGCAATTGACACTAGCCGGCAAGGGGCTGCCAGACACTGCCCTGGCGCGTGCCCCCCGACAACAACAGGCACTGAATTTACTGCAGCTGCAACCCTCCGCCTCAAAAGACGATTTTCAGCGACAGGGCATCAGCATTGCCGCACTTCGACAGCTGGAAAACAAAGGCCTGATCGAATCGTTGGAACTCCGGCTGAACACCCCGTTGTTCGATCCGGACAGACTGCTCTCGGAATCCCCCCTGCCCCTTTATCCTGAACAGCAACAGGCGATGGACAGCATTGAGCTGCATGGCTTCCACGCCTACTTACTGGATGGTCAAACCGGCAGTGGCAAAACCGAAATTTATTTACAGGCCATTGAAAAAATCATTCGGTACGGAAGACAGGCGCTGGTACTAATTCCGGAAATCAGCTTGACGCCACAGACGCTGGAGCGCTTTAAAGCCCGTTTCAACTGCCCGGTGGCAGTGCTTCACTCCGGCCTCACCGACCGGGAGCGCATACTGGCATGGGACGCTGCGCGCACCGGTGCCGCCCCGATTGTACTGGGTACACGTTCCGCCATTTTCACACCGCTGGAGTCACCGGGCATTCTGATTGTGGATGAGGAACACGACGGTTCATTCAAGCAGCAGGAGGGGTTTCGCTACTCGGCGCGAGACCTCGCCGTGGTGCGGGCGCGAATGGAGTCCATTCCCCTGATTCTGGGCTCGGCCACCCCGTCCCTCGAAACACGGTATAACTGCGAACAGCAACGCTACACCCGGTTGGTCC
>CATLZI010000137.1 GCA_950063125.1 uncultured Porticoccus sp.
GCAAGTCATAGAACTGGCAGATTTCCCCCAGGGGAATTCTGCCATCGAGCACAAAATCCCCAAATACCCTGCGGAAGTTTTTCCTGTCATCCTTTTCCGGTAGTACCAGTCCCAGTCGACGTGCCACCCAGGCGAGGCTGCCACCCTGTAATAACAGGGAGGTCAACACGACCACAAAAGCCACATTGAAAAGGGTTTTTGCCCCCTCCAGATCCACCATCATGGGGAAAATAGCCAACACGACCGGCACTGCACCACGCAGGCCCACCCAGGCGATAAAAAATGTTTCCCGGCGTGTGAAGTGAAATGGCAGCAGACACAGCGATACAGCCAGCGGACGGGCGACCAAAATCAGTAACAGCGCAATACCCAGTGCCGGAAGCAGCTCGTCTGCCACCTCGCTGGGGCTGACCAGCAAGCCCAGCAGCAAAAACATCAGGGCCTGGGACAGCCAGGCAAAACCATCCATTGCTGACAGGGCCTGACGAACGCTCCGGCGAGCCCGGTTGCCCACCATCAGACCGAACAGGTAGATCGCGAGAAATCCCGAGCCGCCCACCCAGGTGGCAAAGGCAAATACGCCGATACCGGCTGACATCAATAGCAGGGCGAGTATTCCGGCGCCGCTGTCCAGCATACCCCGAATCCGGTTGACGGCGCTGGCCATGGCGATGCCGGCCAGGTAGCCGATCAGCCCGCCTATACCAAACTGCGTGGTCAGGCTGAGCAGGGTGGTCCAGCCGTTGAAAGTCAACGCTTCGCCGGCGTTATAAATCAGGGCGATACTGATAAACGTCAGGGTGAGGTAGACCGCCATTGGGTCGTTCATGCCGGACTCTATTTCCAGCGTGGCGGCAACCCGCTCGTTGAGTCGCACGCCGCAGGATTTGAGCAGGGAAAACACGGCGGCGGCATCGGTGGAGCCGACGATCGCGCCCAACAACATGGCCATTGGCCAGCTGAGCCCCAGCAGCCACATGGCGGCGAGGCCCGTGAGACCCGCGGACAATAATACACCGAGTGTCGCCAGTATCAGGGATGGTTTGAGTCCGGTGCGGAAAGTGGCAAAGTCGGTGCGCAGTCCACCATCCACCAGAATGACGGCAAGGGCGATGTTGCCCACCCAGAAGCTCAGTGCAAAATTGTCAAAACTGATGCCACCGATGCCGTCCTCGCCACTGAGCATACCGACAATGAGAAAAACCAGCAGAAAAGGAAAACCGACCCGCGATGAAATGATGCCGGCAAACACTGCCACAAAAATCAGTGCTGCTGCGGCCATTAAGGGTAGGGCAAGGAAGTCGAGTGATAGCATGTTCTTCCTCGGGGGTTAATCGGTATTCGCAGGGTCGCCGCGTGACGACCAATAACAGTTTAATCGGTGAGGGCAATTGGACGCCAGCGGGAAGCGAGCCGGTCCAATCGAATGCAGGAGTGGCGGTCAGGTATAACTGGCTTCGAACGCATCAATAAAGTCAGCCAACATCCCGGCGGGTAGGTTGTTGATCCCTGCCGCCGCCGCACGGCCGCCGCCGGTGGGGAAACGGCGGCATAAATCCGCGGCACCCTGACGGTTGTTCAATGGCGCTCGCACGCTCACCAGATACTCGCCCTGGGGTGTTTCCGTGAGAACGGCATGGGCTCGGTTGGGATGATCATTGGTCAGTTGATTGCTGAAGACACCGCTGACCCGTCTGGCCCAGGCCTCGTTCGGCAGAATGAATACCGCTGTGGTGTCCGACGTTTTCTCGGCTGCAATCTCTGCGGCCGCCGCCATATCGCTGTGGTAGCCATTTTTCAGTTTATCGAAGTGTTCACTGTCGAGGTGGATGAAATCCAGAGGGTCTGTATAAAGACTGGTCCGCCGAAAGAGCTCGTCGGGTGGGATGTGTAAATCCTCCACCGATGCACCGTAACCGTTATAGTTGATATAGGTGCCAAGCTTTTGCAGTTGTTTGAGGTCGGTACCGCTGCACTGTAATGCCTCGTCGGCCAGCGCCTGTGCCTGTTGATTGAGGTTGTCGCCAAATGCACCAACTACCGCCCAGGCGGCGAATGCGTTTTCCAGATACTGGTTAACCAGCAAGCTGGTACAGGTATCCGCCGCCTCGTTGATCAGGGCGGTGAGCTTTTCTGTTTCCGGAATAGTGCCGGAAAAGTGGTGGTCCACGTAAAACACCTTTGCGCCGACTGCCAGCAACCGCTCCAGATCGGGGCGATTCTTATCCATCGAGATATCCAGTACGGTAACCTGGTCACCGGGCTGGGCAGTGACATTTTTCAGAAGGCCGATATTGCGTTTTACCCCGGTAATCAGGCTGCTCTGGCGGGGTTCTGATAACCGCAGTTGTGTCAGCGCACAGATACCATCGGCATCACCATTGAATACATCAAAATCAGCCATGAAAAGTCCTTGTCTGGAGGGTGGCGTATAGCGGGGTAGACAGGCCCCGCTATTCACTCAAACAGGTATTATTTATTGGTGCTCGGACTGGTAGTAATCCATCAGTATCTTGGCGACTTCAGGGCGGGAAAACTCGGGTGGTGGCGCGATGCCATCTCCCAGCATTTGCCGTACTTTGGTGCCGGACAGCAGGATAAAGTCCTCTTTCTGGTGATCTTCCGCCTCATTCATCATCACCACCCGGCCCAGCTTGGTGGAGAAGGCGGTGTGATCGGCCCGGAAGATCTCGATGTCCAGCGCATCGTCCGGTACTTTTTCGTCGAAGATGGTTTGTGCATCAAAAGCCCCGTAGTAATCGCCGACGCCCGCGTGGTCGCGCCCCACAATCAGGTGAGTGGCCCCCATGTTCTGGCGGAACAGGGCATGCAGCACGGCCTCGCGGGGCCCGGCATAGAGCATGTCGAAGCCATAGCCGGTGACCATGACGGTATTTTTCGGAAAGTAGTGCTCTACCATGGTACGGATACAGGCATCGCGAACCGGTGCAGGAATATCCCCTTTTTTCAGTCGTCCCAACAGCATATGGATAACCACGCCGTCGGCATCAAGGCGTTCCATCGCCATGCGACAGAGTTCTTCGTGAGCGCGGTGCATCGGGTTGCGGGTCTGGAAAGCGATTACTTTTTCCCAGCCACGCTCGATGATTTCATTGCGTATTTCCACAGCGGTGCGGAAGGTGTCGGGAAAATCACTCTGAAAGTAACTGAAACTCAATACCTGCAGTTTCCCCGAAATCAAATAGTTACCCAGATGGGTGAAGGTGGCTACGCCGGGGTGCTCCGGATCCAGATTGCCAAAAATCTGTTCGGCCATGGTTTCAATATCGTCGTCCGAGACGGTTTCGATATGGTCGACCTCCATAATCGCCATTACCGGATTGCCCTCGGTGTTTGGGTCCCGCAGGGCGATGCGTTTGGCGCCTCTGATCGCGCTGACATCCTTTGCCAGATTGATGACCGGTACCGGCCAGAACAACCCGTCAGTGGTGTGCATTTTATCCGCCACACTCATGGCATCAGCCAGGCCCATGTAACCCTCCAGTGGATTGAAATATCCCGCCCCGAGCATGACGGCGTTGGCTGCGGCCGCCGAGTTCAACAGCAGTGAAGGCAGTTCTTCAGCTTCTTTAAGCAGTTGATGGTGTTGCTCTGTATCGTAGACAAAGAGGGGGTTCAATGTGTCTGAGCCGTGGGGCCTGATCAAAATACTATCTCCTGTTGGTGAGCGAATGGGCAAGTGGTTTGTTGTGGATTTAACCGAGGCTTATATGCCTGCAAGGAACTGGTGTGATTTTAGGTAGTTGATAATTGTATCAACTTCCTCTGCCAGGGTTGTCTGGTCGGTCTGCAAATGGATTTCGGGATTTTCCGGCGCTTCATAGGGGTCGTCAATACCTGTGAAGTTTTTAATCTCACCGGCGCGAGCCTTTTTGTAGAGACCTTTGGGGTCGCGTTTTTCCGCTTCCTGCAGCGGGCAGTCGACAAAAACCTCGATAAAGTCCAACCCGGCTGCTTTGTGTAGCTGTCGCACAGCATCCCGGTCAGCCCGGTAGGGGCTGATAAAACTGGATAGGGAGATAATGCCGGCATCGGCAAACAGTTTGGCAATTTCACCAATGCGGCGGATATTTTCGGTGCGGTCTGCTGCACTGAAGCCGAGATTCTTGTTGATGCCCAGTCGGACATTGTCGCCATCCAGTCGATAGGCCAGTTTGCCGAACTCGTAGAGTCGGCTCTCAAGGGCGACGGCCACGGTGCTTTTGCCACTGCCGGACAATCCGGTAAACCAGAGTGTAGTGCCGCGCTGTCCCATCAGTTGAAAACGATCATCGCGGGTAACTTCGCCATGGTGCCATTGCACGTTGGTTGCTTTTTGCTGAGTCATGGTGGGAGTCCTAATTGACCTGGGTATCAGTTTGCGTATCAGTGTCAGGAATTCCGGCTTTCCTGGCGAGGCAGCCGTGCAGCAGAATATCGACACATTTTTCTGTAACGTCCTCAGTCTTTAGCGGGGCACTTCTCAGTAATTGTATGCCCCAATAATTGCACAGGCCGATCAATGAAAGCGCTGTGAAATGGCAGTCGAGATCCCTGCGCAACTGACCAGTTGAGACCCCTTCACAGAAAATTCCCTCAAGTTGCTGGCGATAGCGTGAACCCAGCGCATTCAGGTGTTTTCGACGATCCTTGGGCAGATACAGACGCTGTTCGTTGTGTACCTTCATGGCTTCATTGTTGTGTTTGTAGGTCGCCAGGTGAGCTGCGATGGCAGCTTGCAGCTTGACTTCGAGCTTGCCGGGTTGGCTGGCGATCGACTCGATATGTGAAACATAGTCCCTCAGGGCCGTCAGGCAGACTTCTTCCAGCGCCGCTTCCTTCGACTTGAAGTAGTAGTAGAGGCTACCCTGCTGAATGCCGAGTTTTTCGGCGATGTCCCGGGTGCTGGCACCGTGATAACCCTTGTCGGCAAATATCGCTGCCGCGGCGGCCACGGCCCGTTCATGTCGGTGGGTATAGCGGGTTGTAGGTTTGTCAGTTGTTTGCATCGGGAACCGGCTGTAGTTCTATAAAGCTATAGAATCTATAGGTTTATAGAAAAAAGCAAGTACAGTTTCATTTTTAAGATATGAAGGGGGATTTGTGTGGTGAGGGAAATAGCAAATGGCCATCGCCGCCATATAGAGGTGTCACAGACATTCGATGGTGCCTCATATGGGGGCCGTTGCGTCCTCGACGCCGTAGTGACGAACCGCAAACACTTGAATCCAGCCGATTGATTTGCTCTGGAGCGGTGGCGCTCCGAGGAACGGCAGAGAAAATAGCAGACAGGGAAAAGCTGTTGCCTGCGCTAAAAGACTGGCCCGAGCCGATCTCTTTGATTACATTGAATGCTGTACAATCGGGTGCGGGCTCATAGCCATCTCTGCAGTGTCAGGCATGAGGCTTTTGAACGGGCCAGATTTTGAGGCTTGGGGGCAAGTCCACTGAGAGAACCATCATGAATGTACATAGTAGGAAGTTCTTTACTCTAGTCTTTCTGGCCAGTATAGCGGTTTTAGCAGTGGCGCTTGTCTGGTATCGCTATCTGTCATCGGATCTCAACCAAGGACTGGTTTCTGGAAATGGTCGGGTGGAGGCCACAGAAATCGATATCGCCGCGAAACAAGCCGGGCGTATTCGCGATATTCTCGTGACTGAGGGGGATTTCGTTACTGTTGGCCAAGTACTGGCGGTAATGGATACCGAAAATCTTGAAGCACAGTTGCGGCAGGCCGAGGCCCAGCTGCGCCAAGCTGAAAGCTCTGTGGCCATTGCCCACAGCCAGGTGAAGCTTCGCCTGGCCGAGCGTCAGGCCGCTGTTGCGCTTGTGGCTCAGCGCCAGGCCGAACTCAACGTGGCAAAGAAACGCTATCAGCGCTCTGCCTCCCTAACCGAGCGTGGTGCCAGATCACAACAAGAAGTGGACGATGACTTCGCTACCCAGCAGAGTGCTGCC
>CATLZI010000138.1 GCA_950063125.1 uncultured Porticoccus sp.
TCTGGCGGGTCCTAAATCTGCATGGCACCACGGGTCTATACAGGCTAAAATTCACACCTTCCCCACACTGGACATGACAGACTGAAACCCTATGGAGAATGCTGTGGAACGTGAATTTATGGATTACGACATCGTTATTGTCGGGGCCGGGCCAGCGGGCTTATCCGCTGCCTGTCGCTTGAAGCAGATCAACCCCGACCTGTCTGTTGTGGTTCTTGAAAAAGGCTCGGAAGTCGGCGCCCACATTCTTTCGGGTGCCGTCATGGAGCCAACGGCCCTGAATGAACTGTTTCCGGACTGGAAAACGCTCGGCGCACCGCTCATCACAGAGGTTCGTCAGGACAACATTTACGTATTCAACAAAACCCGGGGAATAAAGGTTCCATCCCTGTTTGTGCCTAAAACCATGCACAATGCCGGTAATTACATTGTCAGTCTTGGTAATTTCTGTCGCTGGCTGGCTGAGCAGGCCGAACAGCTTGGCGTAGAGATTTTCCCCGGTTTCGCTGCAGCCGAAGTACTCTACGACGACAAAAATAACGTTCGCGGCGTTGTCACCGGCGACATGGGTGTTGCGGCCGATGGCAGCCATAAAGCGGACTACACCCCCGGCATGGAACTGCGGGGCAAATACACTTTTTTTGCCGAAGGATGCCGGGGCCACCTTGGCAAACAGCTCATTGAGCAGTTTTCCCTCGATGACAACGCCCTGCAGCCACAACACTACGGCATCGGCATCAAGGAACTCTGGCAGATACCGCCAGAGAAACATTACCCGGGGCTTGTGGTGCACAGTGCGGGCTGGCCTCTGAGTGAAACAGGCTCCTCGGGCGGCGGCTTTCTATACCATATGGAAGACAATCTCGTCGCGGTCGGCCTGACGATCGACCTCTCCTATTCCAACCCGCATCTCAGTCCATTTGATGAATTCCAGCGCTATAAACAACACCCTGTCATCAGACAATATCTGGAGGGGGGAGAAAGAGTGTCCTACGGTGCTCGGGCTCTGGTTAAAGGTGGCATGCAATCTCTGCCCAAAATGACCTTCAGTGGTGGGGTTTTGTTGGGAGATAACGCCGGTACGCTCAATTTTGCAAAAATCAAGGGTATCCATTGTGCGATGAAAACCGGCATGATCGCTGCAGAAAGTGCTGCAGAGGCCATTGCAAACAACAGGCAACAGGATGAGCTGACGGCCTTCAACAGCAGCTATCAGTCCAGCTGGGCTTATCAGGAACTGCACAGGCACCGCAATTTTGGCCCCGCACAACACAAATGGGGCAATATTATCGGCTCGGCCTATGCTTTTATCGATATCAATATTTTCAATGGTCATCTGCCCTGGACACTCACCGATCCCAAACCGGATCATGCCAGGCTCAAGCCAGCCTCGGAGTCAAAAAAAATTGACTACCCAAAACCGGATAACAGACTCACCTTCGACAAACTGTCCTCGGTATTTATATCCAACACCAATCACGAAGAGGCACAACCCTGTCACTTGAAATTGGTAAATCCTGAGATACCGATCAGCCACAATCTGCCTCTCTATGATGAACCTGCTCAGCGCTATTGCCCCGCTGGAGTTTATGAAGTCGTTGAGGAAGCAGGGGGAGAAAAGCGTTTTCAGATCAATGCACAGAACTGTGTGCACTGTAAAACCTGCGATATCAAGGATCCCAGTCAGAATATTATATGGGTTACACCCGAGGGTGGCGGCGGACCAAACTACCCGAATATGTAAATATAAATCAAGTAGTTATCTGGTGAAGTTAATCAATTATCTTGATTTTTATGACCACAGGACAGGGACAGTTGTTACCCTGGAGTTGCATAGGCTTGTGCCGCACCTATATAGAATGATGGATCTCGGCCCGACTGGCATTAGCACTTGAACTGGCAATTTTGTCGTCGCGCAATTGCCCGCGATTACCCATGGTGATACCAATGTTACCTATGAAGTTCAAAAAGTCTTGCTTGTCTTCTACCGCCACGCCATAACTAATATTGAAATACGCCTCCACTGCACCCTGAGCGAGGGCCCAGCAGGCCATGTAATGATAATGAGGCGGGACATCTTCAAGCACACCCTTTTCTATAAGCTTGGCAAGCATGGAATGCAGCGCATCCACATTGGAGCGTCGCAAGGCATGCAGTTCGTCCATTTTATCAACCACTTCATGATTGTCATGGAGCCGGACTTCCAGCAATTGCACCAGACGATCCAGTGATGGGTCAGCCAGACGGGCCTGAAAATAGGAACGAGCAGCAGCCCCGGGGTCACCCGCTTCGGCAGCCTCAATCCCCTGGCGCAGGTTTTCTGTGATATGGCGCTCATAATCGAGCACTATACGCATCAGGATTTCTGTTTTGGTGAGGAAGTGTTTGTAAATAGTCCCTTTACCGACACCGGCTTCACGGGAAATGGCGGACACGGTCACCTTGTCAACGCCGTCCCTGATAAGCAGACACAGTGCCTTCTCAATAATCGTTTCCTCGCGTTCCAGGAAACGCTTTTTCTTTGCACGAATTTTTTCAGTGCTATCGGAGATTGATCGTGGCATCAGATACTCTAGGGGGATTTGCCAGCGGACGATGATTGTCCGATGAAAACTCAAATACTGTCAATGGTCACACTAGTGAACCCGGTCAAGAGCACCCGGCGAGCCGTGGACTCTTCAATTGAGAATGATATAATGCGCGCCGCCGGTGTGTAGCGCAGCCTGGTAGCGCACTTCCTTCGGGAGGAAGGGGTCGGAGGTTCGAATCCTCTCACACCGACCAATTATTAAACCCACGTTCTCGTGGGTTTTTTGTTGCTCCCGGCGTCCAGTAATCAATTCGTGTCTTCTTTAAATAATTCAGGGTCGCTGTAACGGTTTTCAGGTTGATAGCTACCGTAGGTGCCTAATAAATCGCCCCAGTTGCTGCTACCAGCACAATGAAAGTAGCGCAGTTTCTCCGCCATTGCCGCTTCTCGACACCGGTCAGCCGTCAGAAACTGGCTGCCCTCTAATGTAAAGGTTTCATCAAACGGGCTATCCTTGACCAGTAGATCATAGGTAGGATAAAACAGATAGACACCAACCAGGATCATAATCACTATAACGGATTTCATTGACATCTCTCCCGAGTCCCTGCATACAAAGGTATGATAGCTCTGAAAATATCAAAGACGGGCATCCTTCAGGCGGAACCAAATCACAAAGCTGGCCAGAAGACAGGACAGCGAACCCAACTGGAAAGCCATCAGCGGACTGAAATCCCATATTAGGCCCCCTGCCCCGGAGCCGACAGCACCGCCAAACCCCAGACAGAACGCACTGTACAGAGCCTGGGCCTTACCCTGATTACCTGCTTCAAACAGGCGGCGTATGCAATCAATACCCGCTGCATGATAGGCCCCAAAGGTCAACGCATGACAAACCTGTGCAAGCACCAATATCACGGGTTGTTCGGGAAAGTAGCCTATCAATAGCCAGCGCAATGTGGCGACCAACAGGCAACTGATCATAATTATACGCACACCAAAACGTGGTAAAAGACGGTGCATGATGACAAACAGAAACACCTCGGCAACAACACCCACTGACCAAAAGATACCGATCTCACTCCTGCTGTAATTGTGAGACTCCATGTAAATACTGAAAAAACTGTAATAGATACCATGGGACAGCTGCATCAGCATGCCTGCCACAAAAAAAGCCACCACAACAGGTTGTTTCAAGACTGAAGCAAATGTCTGCGAGACGACTTCGAACTGTCGATAGGCAGGCGTGGGCACAGCGAGGCTGGACAGAAAAATCCCTACCAGCAACAGCAGACCGATGACGGGCAATGTGTCGATGCTGTATCTGTCGAACCAGGCACCACTGCCCAACACAAACACAATAAAGCCAACAGAACCCCACACCCGGATACGACTGTAGTTTTCTGGTCGTTGATGTAAAAAACTGGTGGTTACCACCTCTTGCTGGGGCAACACTGCATTCCAGAAAAAACTGTATCCAGCCATCACCAATGTAATGGCCCAGAAGCCCTGGTCAATAAAAATACCGGCAAAACACAGACAGGCCAGCAATGCACCCACACGAATAATGGCCAGCCGCTCACCGGTATAATCGGCAATCCAGGCCCAGATATTTGGCGCAATCACCTTGGTGGCCATCGGAATAGCCAGTAAAAAGCCTATCTCGGTAGCCGTGTAGCCAAGCGACTGTAGATATAGGGACCAATAGGGAAACAGCGCACCCAACAGGCCAAAGAAACAAAAATAGAACGCAGACAACCGCCAGTATGGAACTGTCTCGTGAGTCACAAAGAAAACAGTTGTCTAACTGCCAGTGCTGGCAGGGATTGGTGGCAGACCGCTACTCACATGGATATTCTGGGCACGATGACGCAACAGGTGGTCCATCAGAGTAATTGCGAGCATAGCCTCAGCAATCGGCGTGGCACGAATACCCACGCAGGGATCATGTCTTCCAGTGGTCACAACATCAATCGCATTGCCATTGATATCCACTGAACGGCCGGGAACCCGCAAGCTGCTGGTCGGCTTTAACGCCAGATGAGCAACGATATTCTGACCCGAGGAAATACCACCCAGCACACCTCCGGCATGGTTGGACAGAAAGCCCTCGGGGGTGATTTCATCGCGATGATCGGTACCTCGCTGGGCAACCGAATCAAATCCAGCACCGATTTCAACACCTTTAACGGCATTGATACTCATCAGACCATGGGCGATCTCCGCATCAAGCCGGTCAAACACTGGCTCACCCAGGCCCGGGGGGACACCAGTGGCAATGACGGTGATTTTTGCACCAACAGAGTCACCCTCCTTGAGCAGCTGCTGCATGTAAGTTTCCATTTCCGGAACCTTGTCGGGATCGGGGCAAAAGAAGGGGTTATTTTCTATCTCATCCAAGAAAACCTTCTCGGCTTTGATCGGACCCAGTTGTGAGAGGTATCCACGAATCGTTATGCCGGCAACTTCTCTCAAATATTTTTTGGCAATCGCGCCAGCCGCGACGCGCATGGCGGTTTCGCGTGCAGACGACCGACCACCACCACGGTAATCCCGAATACCATATTTCTGAAAATAGGTGTAATCAGCGTGCGCCGGCCGAAACTGATCCTTGATATTGGAATAATCCTTAGAGCGTTGGTCAGTATTCTCAATAATTAATCCGATCGGGGTTCCAGTCGTCCTGCCCTCAAATGTGCCCGACAGGATTTTCACCTGATCACCTTCACGACGCTGCGTGGTATAGCGTGATTGGCCCGGTTTGCGCCGGTCCAGGTCGCGCTGCATGTCCTGTTCGGTTAAACACAGTCCGGGGGGACAGCCATCGACGATGCAACCCAGGGCAGCACCATGGCTTTCACCGAAGGTGGTCACGGTAAACAGCTTGCCAATGGTATTGCCAGACATAGGATTTTCCAGGTTATCGGTTCGTAAGAATGCCCGTATCAACTCTCCTGAGGACAAGAGATACAAAGGCAGCAAGAAAAGAATTTTATACGATCAGCTTTACTCTGTCGTGGTTAGTCGATGTCCAACGACAAACGATGTGCACGTAGCTGTTGTGTGGTCAACAAAAAAACCCCATGACCACCGCGCTCAAAGTCTATCCAGAGGAATGATATGGCCGGAAATGCATCCTCGAGAGCCAGCCATGAATTGCCCACCTCAACGATAAGAGAACCTTCCTCCGTGAGATAATCCAGTGCCTCATTAATCAGACGGCGAGTAAAATCCAGACCATCAATCCCTGAAGCTAGCCCGATAGCCGGTTCGTGCAGAAACTCACTGGGCATGTCTGCGAGATCCTCTGCATCCACATAGGGAGGGTTCGCAACGATCAGATCAAAACGTTGCCCGCAGAGACCGGCAAACAGATCTGATTCTGCAAT
>CATLZI010000139.1 GCA_950063125.1 uncultured Porticoccus sp.
ATTCTTCCCGTCAAAAAAATATCAGCAGCACCAGTATCAGAACAATGACAAGAACCGTTGTCAGGCTCATTTGAAGTACTCCATAAAATGGTTGAAGCTGAGACATTAGCTTGATTAAGCGTTCCCATCGGTACGCTATCGCACAGTGGGGATTCCGGTCCCGCGCATGTGCCCTTTTCGTTCAGGTATTAGATGGTTTTCCGGGGCACCACCGTATCTTCAGTGCAGGCAATTAGCCGCTATGTTAAGTTCGTCACCGCGCTATTTTTTCACTGCACGCTGTTTGGATAACTCGTCATGAGCAACCGTCCCGGCTGGGTCTTTTATACGTCATTGGTTCTGCTGGCAGCTTTTGTCGGCCTGGGGGCTACCAATCCCGAGCGACTGTCAGAATGGGCCGGGGTTGGTCTGCAGTTTACGACCGAGCATTTTGGTTGGCTGTACCTGTTTGCCACCAGTGGCTTTCTGCTGTTCTGCATCGGCATTGCCACGAGCGATTACGGCCACATCCGTCTTGGTGCGGAGGGCGAGGCAGCGGAATTTCCCTATCTCACCTGGCTGGGGATGATTTTTTCGGCCGGCATGGGTGTGGGGCTGGTCTTCTGGGCAGTAGCCGAACCCATGAGTCACTTTGTCAGCCCGCCTTTCGGCGAGGCCGAGCCCCGCAGTCCCCAGGCGGCGGGAGCTGCGATGCGTTACGCGCTGTTTCACTGGGGGTTTCACCAGTGGGCCAATTTCGCATTGGTCGGATTATCCATTGCCTATGTGCGCTTCCGGATGCAGCGCCCGGGGCTGATCAGCGAGACTTTCCGGCCACTGCTGGGTGACAGGGTGGACGGTGCTCGCGGCCATCTGATCAATATTCTGGCGGTGGTCTCGACGGTATTTGGTGTGGCTACCACGCTGGGGCTGGGTGTCATCCAGATTAACAGCGGACTGGTGTCAGTGGGCGATGTACCCTTTGGTACGACCCAGCAACTGATGATTCTGGCCGGCATCTCGATGATTTTTCTGGTATGTGCGCTGGCGCCACTGGAGAGCGGCGTGCGTTACATTAGTGATTTGAACATGTTGCTGGCGGGTGCGCTGCTGGTATTTGTGTTTTTTGCCGGTCCCACCGATTTCATTACCGCCGCCATGACCAACGCCATCGGAGATTATTTTGGCAATATCATGGGCATGAGCCTGGTGATGACCCCCTACACCGGCGATGACTGGGTGGAGCGCTGGACAATTTTCTACTGGGCCTGGGGGCTATCCTGGGCACCGTTTGTGGGCAGTTTTATCGCGCGTATTTCCCGTGGTCGCACCATCCGAGAATTTGTCATGGGTGTGATCGGCATGCCGGTGCTGCTGAGTGTACTGTGGTTTTCAACCTTTGGCGGCTCGGCACTGTATTTTGAACTGTTCGAAGGTGCGGCCCTGGGCGATGCGGTGGTGCAGGAAATGAGCTCTGCCCTGTTCGCTACCCTGGCGCTTCTACCGGGCGCGGACATTATCAGTATTCTGATGCTGGTGCTGATTATCCTGTTTGTGATTACCTCGGCCAACTCCGCCACTTTTGTACTGGGTATGTTTACCAGCAAGGGTGTGCTCACACCCAGTCGCTGGTCGCGGGTAACCTGGGGTGTGATTCAGGTGCTGGTGGCCGGCGTATTGCTACTCAGTGGTGGACTGGCGGCACTGCAGACCATCTCCATTGTGGCGGCCTTTCCGTTTATGATTCTGATGATTTTTATGGCCGCCTCATTGCTCCGATCCCTACGCACCGAGCGTCGCCAGCAGGAGTTGCACGAAGCCATGACCCGCGAGCGGTTGCTGCGGCTGCTGGACCGCAGCGATCATCTGGGGGAGCCGGAGCGACCAACAGAATTTGATGAACTGCGCGAAGAACTGATAGAACAGGTCAGTCAAGGGGAACCCCCTCGATCGGAGTAAAAACCGGCTAACAGCAGCGTTCCGCCATTCATGTACATCAAATCCAGTGCGGGCTGCTGTTGTGTTTGGTTTGGCTGACCGGTCGTCTGATCGCCACTCTGGCTGATCAGAGCTCTGCGATAAGCGTATTGGCCATCATTACGGCGGCGCTTCGGCAAGACCTCGACATTCCATATTTTTATTGCCTCCGACAGATCACCGGGATTGTAATCAGCGCTTTAGAGGAGACGCATCAACAGGTCAACAATGGCGACTGGCAATGGCGATTTCTTCCTTCCTGCTTGGCACGGTACAACGCATCATCGGCCTGCTTTAACAGGGCATCTGCTTCAGGTATACGTGTCGTTCCCATGGCCGGCATCAGTGTTGCTCCTCCCGTGCTGACTGTGATCACTGCCTCCAGGTTATCCAGTTCACTAACCAACCGGGAAAGGCGTTTTGCCACGGCATAACAACCTGCTTCGTCAGTGTGTGGCAGCAGGAGTAAGAACTCTTCGCCGCCTAGCCGTATAACGGCATCAGTTATCCGAGCCACCTGCTTGAGAGCAATAGCCAGTTTCCGGAGAGCCACATCCCCCGCAGGATGACCGTATGTATCGTTATAATGTTTGAAATGATCAACATCCACGATCACCAGCGACAGTGGCTCCCCAGTTCGTGAGCTACGCTGTAACTCTTCCTGCATCTGCTTATCCAGTGCACGTCGATTACCAAGCTGAGTCAGAGGATCTGTGGCAGACAACAGCTTTAGTTTTCGATTCACTGATTCCAACTCTTTTTGTCGGCGCAGCAACTCCACCTCTGCGTGCTTCTGGGCTGTTATTTCTTGAACCTGCGAAACAAAGTACTCTGGTTTGTCATGCTCGTCGCGAACCACTGAAACACTCAGAAGGACCCAAATCTCACGCCCATCCTTATGAAAATACCGCTTCTCCATCCGATAAGTGTCGCGCTCACCCGCCAGTATTTCACACAGAAGCTTCAAATCGGTATCCAGATCATCCGGATGAGTGATGGCCTGAAAGTCAATGGCGAATAATTCGGTTGCCGTGTAGCCTAAAATTTTGGTGATCGCACGATTGACCCTTAACCAACGGCCCTCAGGGCTCACCAAAGCCATTCCGATCGGGGCATATTCGAATGCACTCTCAAACAGCTTGATATTGTCACGCAGCCGGCTGACAGCTTCCCGTCTCTCACGATCGACCTGATGCTGCTCAATGAGCTGACCGATTCGTCCTGCCATGAGCTCAATGAGTTCTACATCAGCGTCGTCAAAAGGGTGCTCCCGGACTTCTGGCGCTGTGAAATTCAGGGTGCCATAAATTTCTCCATTAACGCGGATAGGTGTGGCAAGGTAAGCTTCCAGTCGCATCTGTCGGTAAGCTGGGTGACCGTAGAAAGCAACATCCTGTGCTGCGTGGGTGACAGCCATGGTCGAGTCTTTACTGACTACTACCGAGCAATAGGTTTCTCCAAGTGGCAGGGTATCCCCGGTGATTAAACCCATGGTATCGGGCTCAATAGCAAGAATCATATATTGATCATCGCGGATTCGACTGACAATGCCCGTCGGCATGTTGAATAACCGTATCCCCGTTTTAAGATAATCAGCATAGAGCTCGCTGTAGGAACGATATCGGCTCAAACTGAGCCGGTGAAATTCACGAAAATGGTCTGCCAGGCTGGCAAGCCTACTGGTGTCTAAATCCGTCATAATTGGGGGATGATCCTGACTGACAGGCGGCTATGCTTCTGAGGCATAGCGCACAAGTACTTTTTATTATCTCAATTACTAATAGCCGACACAAACATGTCTGGTTTGTAAGATGACGGAGGTTTAAGTTGGCTGGTTTACCCGATTCATTTACCTCGATTGGAGACGAGATGGCACCCCTGATTATCCAGATTACTCTGGCGAAGCATCTCTACCAATACCAGAGAGCTAAAAACCTGATGATCGTTCCCACATATCAGCACATAAAACAGCTGATTTTTTATATTAAACCAGCAATATGTCTGCTCGGTATTTATAGTTGACCAAAGGCGTCTTTGGCCCATTCGATACTTTTCAAATACAGGCTGCCAAGTTCTTCCGGGCTTAGGCAGGTTAAGTTTTCATGTGCCAATTCCCAGCGTTCATAAGAGAGAACATCATTAAGGATATCTCCAGCAGGACCTTCCTGGAAAAGAATCGCCTGTCGCATTTGCTCACCAATTGGCATCTGCTCCAATGCTTCCGCCAGGGGGATATCCAACATACTATCAAGAGAAGACAACATACCTATCAGAAATAGATTTCCCGCCTGCTCTCCGCACTGAAGTGCAGTCAATTCGCACATTTTTCCCCGAATCAACGCTTGCTGGAAACTGGCGCCGGGCTTGCCTGACAATGTCGCTAATGTCAAAACGTTGACCCAACGTCTTACTTCGTTCAGTCCCAGATAAGATACAGCATGTGTTATGGACTCCATTTTATTCCGCAGGCCAAAAAACGCCGAATTAATATAACGCAGCAATTTATAGCTTAAACCAGCATCTTGAGAAACGATTGAGGCAAGCTCCGAAAAAGTAACATCAGGGTCATTTACCAGTGTTAACAGCTTCACTGCAGCAAGCTGATTAACACCTACTCGCCGGCCTTTAACAGTATTTGGCTTACTGAAAAAAAAGCCCTGGAACAGCTCACAACCTGCATCACGAAACAACTCAAACATTTCATGAGTTTCAACCTTCTCGGCCAAGATGGTCAGGTTGTAAGGTTTGAGCTCTTTAATTAGATCCAGAGTTTCCTGTAATGGGTTGGCCAGCACATCGAGTTTCACAATATGGGCGAACTCCAGAAGTGGACGCCATTCTGAACTCATCTGGAAGTCATCTAATGCAAGGGTGTACCCTTCGTTAGAAAGCTCTTTAAGTGCGCTGATTATTCGCAAATCAACTGCCACATTTTCCAGAACCTCGATAACGATGCGATCCTTGGGTAAATAAAGTGGTATTTTTTCCAACAGATTTTGGGCAGTAAAATTAATAAATGCTTTTGAGTTACCAACTACGTTATTAAGTCCGATTTCAAGAATAGTGTCCGTAATTATTTGATTGGTGGCCTCGCTTGAACCATCTTTGCTGCTCAGGTCAAAATCCTGACCTCTGAACAAAAGCTCATAGGCGTGAATTGACATGTTTGAGTCAAGAATTTCCTGACGTCCGACAACTATATTTGTCATCTACTGTTTCCTGTTTTCTCATGATTTTACTATCCATTTTTTAAAATACCTACTTTTAAAATGTCCAATACCTAGACTGAGTTATGAAGATTGGACAAACGAAAAACAACAAAGAATAAATGCCTTTTTGTTCAAGTCTACACTCAGTCTTGTTGTTAATAGCCCGCCCCAATTAAATCCGCGTTACTGAAGTAAAGTGCATACAGCTAACACTCAATCACATAAATGGCCCAGACAAGAGAACCATAGGAACTTTGTTGAACCGAAGACGACGTCGAGCAGGGAATACCGAAAAAAGAACCCGGCACAAGGCCGGGTCAAGAGGGGGGGGGTTATATCAAGTGCGCAATGCTGAGAAGGAAAACCAAGCCAGTTCAGCAACCGCTGTATTCAAGAATCATAGAGGAAATAAGTCTTCCTACTTGATGGTCATGTTGTTTCTTACTGAATTAACACCATTGATACCACGGGCGATGTCCACGGCTTTATCCATGGCTTCTTTTGAAGTGACAAATCCGCTGAGTTGCACCACGTCTTTAAAGGTTTCGACGTTGACTTCACTGGACTTGACGACGACGCCCTCACCACCCTCAGTACCCTGGTATTTTCCGAGAAGCAGATTCTTGCCACCGACGGCCGCTGGTTTACAGTGCGGATCATGCCCTATCGCCGACTGGACAATGTGATTGACGGGGTGGTGATCACCCTGCTCGACATTACCGAGACCAAGGAATTGGAGCAG
>CATLZI010000140.1 GCA_950063125.1 uncultured Porticoccus sp.
GCTAGCGCCGCAGACAAATTGCCGTAGCGCATGTCACTGGATTCGCCAGCCACCAACAGCACGGCTGAAGCGCAGGGCCCAAGCTGTCGGATCACTGGAATCGGCAAGCCGAGAATGGCCCGGGCGTGCAGGGCAAATTCGGACAGATTCTGCGACATCAACGTCACCAGACCGGTATCGTGGGGCCGGGGCGACACCTCACTGAAATAGACGGTATCGCCTTTGATAAACAGCTCGACACCAAACAGGCCATAACCACCCAGCGCACCGGTAACGACGGCGGCAACCCGTTGCGCTTCCTCGAGAACAGTGGCATCCATAAACTGGGGCTGCCAGGACTCGCGATAATCACCTTTTTCCTGACGATGGCCGATGGGCGCGCAGAAACTGGTGCCATCCCGATGACGCACCGTAAGCAGGGTGATTTCCTCATCAAACTCCACGAACCCCTCGACAATCACCTTACCCTGACCGCTGCGACCACCGGATTGGGCGTACTCCCAGGCGGCATCAATCTGCTCTTCGGTTTTGACAGTACTCTGGCCTTTGCCCGGAGAAGACATAATCGGTTTCACCACACAGGGCAGGCCGACCGTCCTGATAGCCGCATCATATTCAGCCCTGGTTTCAGCAAAACGGTAAGGCGAGGTAGCCAGTCTCAGTTCCTCGGCGGCAAGTCGGCGGATGCCCTCGCGGTTCATGGTCAGATGAACCGCCCTCGCCGAGGGCACCACCTGCCAACCCTCCTGTTCGAGCGCGACCAGCTCGGCAGTGGCTATCGCCTCAATTTCCGGCACAATCAGGTGCGGCTTTTCATTCTCCACCAACCAGCGCAACGCCTCGCCATCCAGCATATTGATCACATGACTGCGATGGGCCACCTGCATGGCCGGCGCATTGGCATAGCGATCCACGGCAATCACCTCGCAACCGTAGCGCATCAACTCTATCGCCACCTCTTTGCCGAGCTCACCACTGCCGAGAAACATCACCCGAGTGGCATGGGGGGCGAGCGGTGTACCAATGGTTGTCATGCTTCACTCCTGTCGGCGAGCCTGCCGATCCTCTGAGACAGATCGAGAAGCTGCACAATCAAATCCGCCGGACGTTATCTTTTTCTCGCCAATGTCAGTCCGTCGCCAATCGGTACCAGGCTGATGTCCACCCGCTGATCGGTGAGCAGTTTCTGGTTAAAGGCGCGAATGGCCAGAGTATCCTCATCCTGTTTGTCGGGATCGATCACCGAGCCGCCCCACAGCACATTGTCCACGGCAATCAGGCCGCCCTGGCGCAGCAGCGCCAGGCAGTGTTCGTAATAGGCGTCATAACCCGCTTTATCGGCATCGATAAACGCCATGTCAAAACGCCCGGCGGCACCGTCCTTGCGCAGGGTTTGCAGGGTCTCGATTGCCGGGGCCAGATGCAGGTCTATTTTGCTGCTCACACCGGCCTCGCTCCAGTAACGCTGGGCAATATTGGTATATTCTTCACTGACATCACAGGCCAGCAAACGGCCATTCTCGGGCAAAGCCAACGCCATTGCCAGGGAGCTGTAACCGGTGTAGACCCCCACTTCAATGATGTTTCGGGCACCGCAGAGATGCACCAGCAGCGCCATGAACTGTCCCTGTTCCGGCGCAATCTGCATGTTGGCGGTTGAAAGTGTCGCCGTTTCCTCGCGCAGTGCCTTCAGCACATCTGACTCCCGCAGGGAGGCATCCAGCAGGTATTGATGAAGTGCGTCTGTGAGACTGATGGTTTGATTGGACATCGTCGCTCTCTCCCCTTATTGCAAGAAACGTTTTTCCGGAACGGGATACTCAGTCCTGCTTATCTTCCGTATCCGTCACCTTGTTATCTGTTTCCTTCGATAGCTGCGCTTCCGCTTTCGTCAATACCGGGGCACCCTCACCGGAACCGAGCATCACGCCCATCCAGTAGGTATCGGGGTCATTTTCCAGGGCAATCTTGACCATGATGGTCAGCGGAATGGACAGCAACATACCCACCGGGCCGAGTACCCAGCCCCAGAAGACCAATGAAAGAAATACCACCAGGGGCGACAGATTAAGCCCCCGGCCCATGATTCTCGGCTCGAGAAAATTGCCCACCAGTACATTCACCACGAGAAAGCCGAGGGCAGTGAGTCCCGCAAACAGCGGATTCAGTTGAACCAGTGCCAGCAGCACCGGTGGTACCGCCGCGATAATGGAGCCGATATTCGGCACAAAGTTGAGCAAAAATGCCAACAATCCCCACATCACCGGGTAATCCAGGCCGAGAATCCACAACCAGATCATAACCAGTATCCCTGTGAGCAGGCTCAACAGCGACTTGATACCCAGATAGCTGTTAACGCTGTCGGTAAACTTTTGCATGGTGTCACGACTGGCACCGTTGTCCTTTCTGGCCAGCTGCAGTTTTTCACTGAAGCCCACCTGTTCCGCGAGGATAAAAATCACTGTCAGCAGAATCAGAAAGGCATTGGTCATGGCATTGCCGAGCGAACTCAGGGTGTTGCCAGCCAACTGCATGATCTTGCCGGGATCGAAGCTGTTGCGCATCTGTTCCATGTCCAGCTTGACCCCGTGCTCCCCCAGCCAGGTCAGAACGCCACCGCTCAGCTGTTGCAGTCCCGCCTGGTAGGCTGGCAGATTTTTGCGGAAATCACTGATGGACGAACCCACCAGAATACCAATCAGCCAGCCAATCAATACCACCAGGGCAATGATCAGGCAGATAGCCACCACATTGGGCACCCGGCACGCTTTGAGCCAGGCCAGCAGCGGCGAAAAAATCAGTGCAATGAATACCGACAACAGAAACGGCACCAACACGGTTTCCGCTGCCTTGAGACCGGCAACGACCACCACGAAGGCAGCAGCGATCAGTAGTCCCTTGGCCATGGGTGATAATTCTCCACTCATCATTGCTCTCCCTTGAGTTCATCAAGCAACTGCTTCACTTCGTCAATACCCTGTCTGGTCAACAAAAATCCCGTGCCGCCGACATACTCGCGCTGATCAATGTCGACACATTGCTGACGAATCATTTCGAGACGCTCATTATGTCGGATCGGTACGCCCAGAAATACCTGCCAATCGGAATCGGTGGCTCGCCCCTCCACCATCAGAGTGAGCAGGGTTTCCAGATTTTCCTTTTTCAGGAGATAATAAGGTGTACCAAAGCGCACAAAAACCAACAGGGCTACCAGCACTACGGCAAACGTCAGCAATGTTGTTAGTAACAGGCTCACGGTAGCACCAACAGCTTGAACGCCACCAGCAGAGTTACCGTGATAATCACCGGCTGAACCAGGGCTGCCCCCCGGCTGATCACCAGATTGGAACCCAGCCGCGCGCCAACCACCTGTGCCAGGGACATGGCAATCGCCAGGGACCAGACCACATGGCCACCGACTATAAAGATCGCGGCCGACACACCGTTCACCGAAAGGACCATGGCCTTGGTCTGAGCCGTCGCTTTACGCAAACCATAACCCAGCAGCCAAACCAGTAGAAACGGGAAAACTGACCCCATCCCCGGTCCAAAAAAACCACCATAGAACCCCATTAAGGGTGCAGCAGTACAGGCAAACTGTGCCGGGGACAGGCGAGACTGACGGTTTTCGTCGGTCATTTTCGGTGCCAGCAGGAAATACAGGCCAATGGCAATCAACAATACCGGCAGTAACAGTGCCAGCAATTCGTTGCCCACACTGAGTGCTGTCCAGGTTCCCAGGCAGGCACCCAGCAGCGCTGTCACAAAGGATGGCAACAGTGGTTTCAGTTCCAGATGCCCCTTGCGAAAAAAATTCCAGGCCGAGGAGAGTGTACCCAGCGTACTCTGAACCTTGTTGGTTGCCAGGGCAGCAATGGGCGGCAGCCCTGCCCAGAGCAGGGCCGGCAAAGTCAGCATGCCACCCGCACCGGCCATGGAGGAAATAAAACCGGCCGCAAAGGCGATGGCAGTCAGCAATAGAAAAACAGACGGGTCAGGCAACGCGGTAGTTACCTGCCGGATCGGAATCGGCAAGCCCTCGGGTTATTGATACTGGCATTCGTGCGGATAATGGCATCAGGTTGTCTTGAATTGATCGAGTTCAGCTTTTAGCTGGGCAATTTTTTCCGGGCCAACCGACTCACCGGCAGGCAGTTTTTCCAACTCACCGACCAGGTGTTTCAGTCTTTGCAGGCGCAATTGCAGGATATCAAAGCTCCGGTTGATTGCTTCTGCCTCGGGCTGAAAAATATCCCGCTTACGCAAACGAATTCTGGCAGTAAAATCGCCGCTTGCCAGTGCTTCTGCCTGCCGAACCAGGACAAAGACGGGGCCGGCAATACGATTACTCGACACCAGACTGCCCCACCAGACACCGCCGATCAGCAGCACTTCCAGCGCCGCCACCAACAGAATATTCCAACCCCCGAGCAGCAGGCCCGGGGGGCCGGCAAGCAGGGCATGGGCGATAATGGTCAGGTTGACCAACAGGACGGCAACTGCGGCTGCGAGCAGCGCATACTGGTACTGAAACCGGCTATTGATGACGACCGTTTTGCGGCGGTTATCCATGGCATTTCCCCATCCGTTCGATGGCACTCAGACTATTACAACCGGTGATGGCGGGCAATGACTAAGGGTTGATCAAAAATGACGCCCGGGCACTCGAAGACGCCAAATCACGCCTCTCTGTCAGAGCTCCCGGGTTGCCCTGAAGTCAATCTCGGGATAGCGCTCGACGGTCAGTGAAAGATTGACCCGGGTGGAAGCCAGATAGGTGAGATGGCCTCCACCATCCACTGCAATGCCCTCCGGCACCTTGCGCTTCAGCTCGTCAATTTTTTTCTTGTCGTCGGATTCAATCCAGCGCGCCGTATATACATTGACCGGTTCATAGACCGCTTCCACCCCGTATTCGTCCTTGAGACGGTAGGTCACCACATCGAACTGTAACTGGCCCACCGCGCCAACCACGATATCGTTACTCTGGATCGGGAAGAATACCTGGGTGCTGCCCTCTTCCGACAACTGTTGCAGGCCTTTCTGAAGCTGCTTCATCTTCATCGGATCGCGCAGGCGGATACGCCGGAACAGTTCCGGTGCAAAATGGGGGATGCCGGTAAATTTAAGATCTTCGCCCGCGGTGAAAGTATCACCGATCTGGATGGTGCCGTGATTGTGCAGACCGATAATATCCCCGGCCACCGCCTCCTCCACGGCAATTCGCTCGCCAGCCTTGAAGCCCACCGCGTCGGCGATGCGGACTTCCTTGCCCAGCCGCACGTGGCGCATCTTCATGCCCTGGGTATATTTACCGGAACAGAGCCGCATGAAAGCGATGCGATCCCGGTGCCTCGGGTCCATGTTCGCCTGAATTTTGAACACGAAGCCAGAGAACTGCTGCTCATCGGGTTCCACCACCCGCTCCACCGCACCGCGGGGTTGCGGCGGTGGCGCCCACTGCACAAAATGGTCCAGCATTTCCCGTACACCGAAATTGGACAGGGCAGTACCGAAGAATACCGGCGTCATTTGCCCGGCCAGGAACATTTCGAGATCGAACTGATGGGTCGCACCGCGCACCAACTCGATTTGCTCACGGATATCATCCACGTAATAACCCAGCAGTTCGGTGGCCTCATCGGAGTCGATTCCCACAATCTGAATGTCCTCCGGAATGGTGTGTCCGTGCCCCGGCCTGAACACATGGATCGTGTCGGTATAGAGGTTATACACGCCCTTGAAATCCGGCCCCATGCCAATCGGCCAGTTGATCGGTGCACCGGTAATTTTCAGAACCGCTTCAATTTCATCCAGCAAATCGACAGGGTCGCGAATATCGCGGTCCATTTTGTTGACAAAAGAGATGATGGGCGTGTCCCGCAATCGGCAGACCTCCATCAACTT
>CATLZI010000141.1 GCA_950063125.1 uncultured Porticoccus sp.
TAGCGCCCGCCATTGCCGATAGCCTGACCAAGCCCCTGATCATAGGCGGCAAACACGATACCTGTGTGATAGTGGTAGCCACGCAACTCACTCAAATCGAGATAGAGCCCCAGATCGGGAAAGCTTTCACTTAGCGCACTGACAACCGCCTGCAGCTCATCCAGTGCCAGCTCCACTTCGGCCGGCGCCTCGGCAAATACTTCACGGGCGCGATCCAATACGGAAGCATCACCTGCAAGCCCGACCAGAGCACGGATCATCAGCGCAATATCGGCATTTTCCAGACACTTCCCGAGCCAGACATCGAGTTCGGGGACCGCTTTGCGCTGAAGAAGATCAAATAACTCGGCTTCACGATCAGCTGACAATTCAGCCGCTTCAAGCAGGCTGGCATAGATACCAACATGACCGAGGTCGAGCTGTGGCGTGCCGAGCCCGGCCAGACGCAGGGTCTCCACCATCAAACTGATCACCTCGATATCTGCCTCGAGGCCTGGCTCACCATAAAGCTCAACACCAATCTGGATTGGAGAACGACTCTCCAGAGCCTGCTTCGGTCGGGTATAGAGAACTGTTCCAGCATAACAAAGGCGACTGGGACCATTGCGCCGAAGACTATGGGCATCCATACGACTGGTTTGGGGTGTCATATCGGCACGAACACCCATCATTCGACCACTGATCTGATCCGTCACCTTAAACGTCATCAGATCGAGATCCGAACCGGTTCCACTGAGCAACGATTCCGTGAACTCCACCAGTGGCGGGATGACCAGGTCGTAACCCCAGCAGTGGTACAAATCCAGCACCTGACGGCGCAACCGCTCAATCTGTAGTGCCTGATTGGGAAGTATCTCTTCAATGCCATCAGGCAACAACCAGCGATCAGCAACAGTCATCATGACTACCCGTTAATAAAATACAAAGTTCCGGCTCCAAGCAACATACTGAACAAGCCCATCATTCTCATGCTGCGGTCATCAACCTGTGCCAGTAATGCTGCCATATTGCGCCATCGCCCCGGTGCCAGAAAAGGCATGACGCCCTCCAGCACCAACATCAGACAAAACGCCTTGGCTAAATCTACCCACATACAATCGCCCTGCCAGTCACAAAAAAACCGGGCGATCCCGGTCGTGGCATTTTATCACCCCATCTGGCGCACTGCTGCACTTTTTGCCAATCTGGCACAAGCAACGCTGCGCTGGGGGCCATGAACCGACCCCCGACAGATTATTCCCCCTGCTGACTGTTCAGATAGCGGAAGAAATCGCTCTCCGGATCAACCAACAGCACATCACCCTTACTGTTAAAGGACTCCGTATAGGCCTTTAAACTGCGCTGAAACGCATAGAATTCAGGGTCCTTGCTAAATGCCAAGGCATAAATCGCGGTGGCCTCGGCATCACCCTCACCTCTCGACTCCTCAGCTTCACGGTAGGCGTTGGCCATAAGAATAGTGCGCTGCCGGTCGGCATCGGCGCGGATTTTTTCTGCCGCCTCAATACCCCTCGAACGAAGCTCCCGGGCCTCTTTTTCCCGCTCGGCTTTCATACGACTGAACACCTGCCCCCTCACTTCAGAGGGCAAATCAACCCGCTTGACTCTGACATCAATTATTTCTACACCCAATGACAGGCGCACAGTGGCATTCAGGCCAACTTTGATATTTTCCATCAAAGTATCGCGCTCTCCAGACACCACCTCGTGGAGCGTCCGCTCACCAAACTGGTTGCGCAGTCCATCGTTTACCCGGCTGGACAGCCGGTTATGCGCCACGGCCTCATCGCCACCGGTGGATTTATAGTAGGTATCTACATCAACAATCCGCCATTTTGTGTAAGCATCCACAATCAGGCGCTTTCTCTCAGAAGTAAAAAAACTGGATGACTCGGCATCAAGTGTCAACACCCGCGCGTCAAACTTGCGGATTTTCTCGGCAAAGGGAATTTTCACATGGAGACCCGGTTTGATATCGACATCAATCAAGCGGCCAAATCTCAATTTAACAGCCCTTTCAGTCTCCGAAACCACATAAAGAGAACTGCTCATCAATAGCAGTACGGCTGCCAGAAGTACCAGCAAACCTGTTGAACGATTAGTCATTAGCGCACCTCCCTTCGTGGTGCAGAGGAGTTTTCCTGCCTGATACGATTCATGACTTCATCGGCAATGCTGTTCAAATCACTGCTCCTCAAGGTGGCTGGCTGACTGGCGGCAGCACCTTTCTCCACAATTTTATCGAGCGGCAGATACAGCATATTATTGCCACCTTCCACATCGACCAGAACTTTGGAACTGCGCGTCATGACCTGTTGGACCGAGTCCAGGTAGAGCCGCTGCCGGGTCACTTCCGGCGCTTTTTGGTATTCTCTTAACAGGGCCTCAAAACGCCGCGTTTCACCCTCTGACTCGGCCACCACTTGCTCACGATAGGCCAGTGCCTCTTCGATCATACGCTGTGCCTTACCTCTGGCTTCAGGGATAATGCCATTGGCATAGGATTGCGCTTCGTTAACCAGCCGCTCCTGATCTTCACGGGCTTTGATCACATCATCGTAGGCGGCCTTTACTTCAGCAGGCGGTTTGGCCTCCTGAATATTGATTTTCCGCACCAGAATGCCAGCATCATAACTGTCGAGGTACTGCTGCAACCGGATTTTGACATCATCACCAACTTTCTCACGGCCACTGGAAACCACATCATTCAGTCGGGTACTACCAACCACGTGACGCAAAGCACTGTCCGATGCATGGCGCAAACTGACTTCGGGCTCCTTGACGTTGAGCACAAAGGCTTTGACATCGTTGACGTTATACTGGACAACCAATGGCAGTTCGACGATATTTTCATCCAGCGTGAGCATTTGGCCCACCGACGTGTACTGACGCTCTTCCGTAACCCGTACTTTGGTGACGCGGTCAATCAGAGGCGGATTCCAGTGCAGCCCGGAGCCGACCGTGTCCAGATATTTGCCGAATCGCAGTACGACGGCCTTTTCCTTCTCATCAACCTGATAGAAACCAAACAGCCCCCAGCCAATCACCAGGACGGCGAGGACAACTGCAACCAGACCGCCACTGGAACCGTTCTTGCCACCATCACCGGAGCCACCGAACAACTTACTGAAGCGGGCACGCAGCTTATTGAGCGCCTCATCGAGATCGGGTGGCCCATCGCCTGAGTTATTGGTGCCCCAGGGATCTTTACCACCACCAGGCTCATTCCAGGCCATATGTTTCTCCGTAGACTCAAGGGTTATTCGCGACCGACGATTGTACCAAGCCACCATTTAAATACCATGCTTAAGGCAAGCAATATGGCGAAAACAAGTCGTTATTCTATGGTGCAAAAGGCAACAGAATGCCCGGCACAACAAATCACATACAGTCAGTGGGGTCTGGCGGGGGAAGAACTTTGACAGGGCTGCCATTGCAAATCGTCGGGCGTCAGCTGCTCAGACTGTAGCAGGCGGTAAAAATCGGGCCTTGGCATGCAGATTTCCACCAGCATGCTGCCATTATCCGACTGGGACTCTGCAAGTACCGCCTTGCGCTCGTACAGCAGGGCACGCAAACGACCCATAGTGGGCGTCAACCGGTAGGTTTCGTGGACAATATCGTTGCTCAGCAATGCTGCTATCGCTTGAGACAAAAGATCAAAACCCTGCCCGGTTTGAGCCGAAAGCCAGACGGCTACCGGCTTGCCCGCCTCATCGAGCTCCAGGCGCGGCGCAGGACTTTCCAACAAATCAATTTTGTTGTAGACCATTAAAGTCGGCAGCTCCAGAGCGCCTATCTCGCCCAGCACTTCGTTCACTCGCGCAATGTTGGTCGACCGCTCATCGCTGTGCGCATCGACCACATGCAACAACAGAGATGCACTCGCCGCCTCCTCCAGGGTCGCCCGAAAAGCCTCGACCAGTTTGTGGGGTAGATGACTGATAAAACCCACTGTGTCCGCAAGCACAACGGGACCAAAGCCTTTGATATCAAGACGGCGCATGGTCGGATCGAGTGTGGCAAAAAGTTGATTGGCAGCGTAAACCTCCGCGTTCGCCAGCCGATTGAACAGCGTGGACTTTCCCGCATTGGTATAGCCCACCAGCGATATGGTCGGCATTTCCGCTCTCAACCGCGAGCGACGCCCCTGGTCTCGCTGTCGACGAACCTTGTCCAGACGACCGAGAATGGAGGTAATTCTGTTTCGCAACAAACGACGGTCTGTTTCCAACTGGGTTTCACCCGGCCCCCTCAGGCCAATACCACCTTTCTGTCGCTCCAGGTGAGTCCAACCGCGGACCAACCGGGTTGACATATGCTGCAACTGCGCAAGTTCTACCTGCAACTTACCTTCGTGGGTGCGGGCACGCTGGGCAAAGATATCAAGAATGAGACCGGTTCGATCCAGCACCCGGCATTTCAGCTCCCGTTCCAGATTGCGTTCCTGGGACGGGTTCAAGGCATGATTGAAGATCACCAGATCCGCCTCAAACTCAGCTACCAGCCCCGCCAGCTCCTCCACCTTGCCCTTGCCAATAAAAAAGCGGGGGTTGGGAGCCGGACGCGAGCCGGTCAATACGCCAAGGCGCTGGGCGCCGGCGGAATCCACCAGCATTTCAAACTCCTGCAGGTCCTCACAATCGGTTTCCTGCGGAAATTCAATGTGCACGAGTACGGCCCGCTCCCCACTCTGGGGACGGTCAAAGAGTGATTCCATCTACCGGTAATCTTTCCACAATTCAAAAGTGGCAGGCATAAACACACCTTACCTGCCGCACCGGTAATTTGTCACGGGCTGCGCTGGCAGATCGAAATTGATCAGTGATCTGTGTTGCCGCTGTTCTCGGGCCCTGGCGCACGCTCACCACCGCCATGGGCACGTGGGTTTCGGGCAGGTACAACGGTTGAAATGGCGTGCTTGTATACCATCTGGTTTACAGTGTTGCGCAACAAAACTACGTATTGGTCGAAAGATTCAATCTGGCCTTGCAACTTGATGCCATTGACCAAAAAAATGGAAACCGGAATTCGTTCTTTGCGCAGTGCGTTCAAAAAAGGGTCTTGTAAAGAGTGCCCTTTAGACATAAGTGTCTCCTTGTATGGGCCCAAACTCGGGCTAAAAGATCAAAAATAAAACACGATTTCGCTATCACGAGGGATCGTCGGCTAAGATAGCATGTCGTCAGCAGACAAAATTTTCAAGACCTTTTCCAACAAATTTGGATCCAGACTATCCAACCAATGCAGATCCTTCCAACTGCGTAGCCAGGTTATCTGCCGCTTGGCAAGTTGCCGGGTAGCAATTATGCCGCGCTCCACCATTTCAGCGTAGCTCAATTTGCCTTCCAGACAATCCCACATCTGCCGGTACCCCACTGCCCGTATGGCGGGCAAATCAACGTTCAGGTCACCGCGTTCGTGGAGTGCCTTGACTTCATCATAGAAGCCCTCGTTTAACATCTGATGAAAGCGATCGGCAATTCGCTGGTGCAGCACGTCCCGCGCCGGGCACACCGCCAGATTCACTACCCGGTAAGGGAAAGTGTCGGCGTTGCCACCCCAACTGCCATCGCCATCCTGTTGCTGCCGCCGGTGCCACTGGGTAAGCGGTATCCCGGTACTGCGATAGACCTCCAGCGCCCGCTGCAGACGCTGGCCATCATTCGGATTCAAGCGCGCAGCCGACTCCGGATCCACCGCCGACAGCTCGGCATGCAGGGCTGGCCAACCTTTGGCCGCCGCCTCTTCCAGCAGACTGGCCCGGATTGCCGCGTCCGCCGCCGGCAGCTCTGCAATGCCTTCTCTAAGAACCTTGAAATACAACATGGTTCCCCCCACCAGCAAAGGAATACGCCCCCGGGCAACGATCTGCTGCATTTCACGCAACG
>CATLZI010000142.1 GCA_950063125.1 uncultured Porticoccus sp.
CAGCGGGGTTCAGGCTGGGGTGGACCAGTCGGAAAATATCGGCCCTGGCCGCTTCAAACCACACCGGCACGACGGTGTTGTTGATATGACCGAGAGCGTCGGTCTCTGAAAACCGCGGCTGAATACGCAATTCAAACATTACAGCGATACCGGGGTCAGTTGCAGGGCGTCTGCCAGACTGGCCTGATCGGGACTGGTGATCACGGCGGTACTGACATTCTCTGCCACCAGATAGGTGGCGGCCACCCGACGCAGATCATCAAGTGTGGTTTCCCTGACCCGGTTGCGGAAGGTTTCTCTCCCTTCACGGCTGCGGCCGTAGAGCTCTGCCTGAAAGGTTTCCTTGGCCTCGCCCGCCGGAGAGCCGGGTTTATCGATTGAGCTGATCACACCGAGAATGGCTTCTTCGACCTGTTGCCACTGGTGGGTTTCATTGTGCAGCCATTGCAGTGCCCGGTCGAAGTCACTGAGGGTGTCTTCGAGACGGGGGTCGCGGTAGGAGAAGAAGCGGAACGCGGCGATGTTGTTTTCCTGGCTGGCCCCGCCGCCGTAGGCACCGCCCTGTTCGCGGATGGCGCGGTGCAAATAGCCATTGCGCAGAAAACCGCCCAGCACGGTCAGCGGTGCGGCATCCGGATGAGACAGGGGCACCGTGGGGTAGGCTTTGGCGCAGAAATTGACCTGGGTGCTGGCCTTCCACAGCTCCGCCACCCGTCGATGCAGTTCCGGTTGCTGAAAGGCATTGAACCCTTCGCCGGTAATCGGTGCGAACTGCTCTTGAATGACTGCCTGATAATCCGTCAGCCGATCATTTTCGCCCACCACTAGAAATTGCCGCGGTGCGCTCAACACCTGTTGGTGGATGGCGGCCAGTTCGGCGGCCAGCCCGTCTACCAGGGTATTGTCGGACAGACTGCTATCCAGTTGTTTGATGTAGCGGATACCTGCCAGGCCACCCCAGCGATGTGCCAGATCCGCGCCCGGGCTGATCCCGCTGCAGGCTGCCGCCATGGCCAGCTGGTGGCCACTGCCGGTGACGCTGGCCTCACGGCTGGCGCGGGTCTGGGCAATCAGTTCGCGGATCCGGTTCAGTTCATCGAAGCGAACCTGTTCCAGTGTCGCCTGCATGAGCTCGGTGAGTTCGGCTTGATGCCTGGCCAGTCCCTTGCTGGACAGAACCAGGTGTCCGGACAGATCCTGTGGGTTGTCCGGCTTGCCGCGAACGGTGGCGTAGGCGTGGATGCTGCCGCACACTTTCGATTGCCAGAGCTGGGTCGCCAGGTAATCCCGGTCGCCAATCCCCAGTTCGGTCAGGCTGCTGCAGTAGATCGGCAACAGGTCGAGCTGCGCTTCGCTCAGGGCCGGCAGCGGCAACAGGATCTGTTGATAGACCAGACCGTTGGTGCCTGTGCCGTAACTGGTCAGGGCCAGTGGGCGGGTTTTTCGTTCGGTGGCCGCCACATAGTCCATATGCGTAGGAATGTCGTCCAGACCCACTTTGGGCAGGATGGCATCGTCATCCTTCTGTTGCTGACGCTGGTTGAGAATCTCGGCCTGTTCCACAATTGCCTGTTTGCCCGCGTCATCGAGATCGGCTTTGATGGCAGCGAGCTTGTCCGCTTCCTCTTTTTCACGGCGGGCGGACAGCTCCCGGTCCGGACTCATGGTGAGACGCACCCGGTGGGGGTTGTCCAGCAGCAGCCGGCGGGCAAGTTGCTTGATGTAATCGGGGTCCTGGATCAGGCGCCTGAGTTTTTCCAGTACCGGGTCCAGGTTCAGCAATGCGATGGGGTCACCGCGGTGGGTGGCGCTGGTAAGTGCGGTCAGAAGCAGTTGCAGGCCATAGGGGAAATTGCCGCCACCGATTTCACGCTGTTGCAGCTCCAGCTGGTGGAGGGAAGCCGCCAGTTGCTCTTCCGGGATGCCATTCTCTGCCACGTCCTCGAGCACCGAGAGCACCAGCGCCTGCAATGCATCGGCACGATCCGGTTCGCTACCCTCGATCCCGCAGACAAAGCAGAGCTCGCGCTGGGAATCATCCAGCCCGCACAGTGGCGAGGGCGATGAACCCAGTTCGGTGGTTTCCAGTGCCTTTAGCAGTGGGGAGGCGCTGTTGTCGAGCAACACGCTGCACAGCAGGTGTGCCTCCATGGTGGCTTCCAGATCGGTTGCTTTGCCCAGCAACCAGCCCATCACGATGTGGGTGCGGTTGTCGGTGCTGCCTTCCTCGTTGAACGGATAGCTGGCTTCCACGGTCACCGGGTCGGTGTAGCGCTGTTCGTCGGGGACGGAGATTTCCGTGTCCAGCCGGTCGAAACGCTGCAGGGCATGGTTTTCGATATCGGTCTGCAATTCCGTCACCGGTATATCGCCGAAGGTCATAAAGATGGCATTGGTGGGATGGTAGTGGGTTTTATAGAAAGCCTTTAATTGCGCGTAACTGAGATCGGGTATACGGGCCGGATCGCCGCCGCTGTTGTAGTGATAGGTGGTGGTGGGGTAGAGGTGTTCACAGAGGGTCTGCCACAGGACCGAGGGCACTGAGCTCATGGCCCCTTTCATCTCATTGTAAACCACGCCCTTGTAAACCAGGGGCGAGTCGGTATTGCCGGGCTCGGCAAATTCCACCCGGTGGCCTTCCTGGCGGAAATCCAGTTCGTCCAGTCGCGAAAAAAACACCGCGTCCAGATAGACATCCAGCAGGTTGTCAAAATCCTTGCGGTTCTGGCTGGCAAAGGGGTAGGCCGTCCAGTCAGAGCTGGTAAGGGCGTTCATGAAGGTATTCAGGGATCGGCGAATCATCATAAAAAAAGGATCGCGTACCGGGTATTTTTCACTGCCGCAAAGGGCGGTGTGTTCCAGTATGTGGGCCACCCCGGTGGAGTCCTCGGGCACGGTGCGCAATGCCACCAGAAAAACGTTTTCCGGATTGTCGGCAGTGATATGAATATGCTGGGCACCGGTTTTTCGGTGGCGGTATTCCGCCACGTCGATGTTCAGGGAGTCGATGCGCTCGCTGCGCAGAAACTCAAAGGCGGGATGTGCCTGTGTTGTCATATTCGGACCTCGGTTATCGGGTGTTCGGGCAAAGAGGCATTCTACCTGTGGGTCCGGTGCTTAGCCACGCCGGATATGGGGTGGGGTCAGACCAGTGCCAGTGCTTTAAGAGTCAGCAAGCCGCCGGTGACAGTCAGCATGCCCAGCAGGGTCGACAGCACCACCATATTGGCTGCTAGCTCGCCGTTGCCCCCCATGGACTTCACCTGAATAAAGCTGGCCACCGCTGTAGGTGTTGATGTCAGCAAAAACAGGATTCCCAGCGCCATACCGCTGACACCAAACCAGGCGGCCGTGCCGACAATCAGCAGCGGTGTTATCACCAGCTTCAATAGGGCTGCGGCCAGTGTGCTGGCACCGGAGTGTTGCAGCGCTTCGAGGTTCATTGAAGCACCGATACAGAGCAGTGCCAGTGGCAGGGTCATCTGGGCAAAGTAATTGCCGGTGTCCTCCAGCAGAGTGGGTAATGGCAGTCCACTGAGTTTGACCAGAAAGCCCAGCGCAATCCCGATCAGCAGCGGGTTGGTGAGTGTATTGCGCAGCATCCGCCTCATCGGAGACTGACCGTCCCCGGTCTGGATGGGGTTGAGCGCCACCACTGCCAGAACGTTGTATAGCACGGTCAGCACGGCAATGGGCAAGGCGGCGGTTGCCAGACCAACCTGCCCATAGGCATTGCCACAAAATGCCAGTCCGATTACCGCCAGATTCCCCCGGAAAACACCCTGTACAAAGATGCCGCAATCGGCCTTGTTTTCACCGTTGAATACCCGGCCTATCGGCCAGGCCAGGGCGAATATCAACAGCGTCAGCGGGATCGCCACCAGCAAGGGCAAACCCATGGCAACGCTTCCCATATCTGCCCGGTAGATACTGAGAAACAGAATCACCGGCAGCCCCACCTTGAATACCAGGTCGGATGCCGGCTGGATAAACGCGGTGGGAATCAGGCCGACTTTTTTCAGCAGCAGACCCAGCAGGACCACCAGGAAAATCGGGCCGGTAATTGACAGCGCAAAGCCCAGCAGGGCGAGGGGAGCGGTTTCGTTCATAACAGCCGATCAGAGAAACTGTCCATCATCATACCAGCCCGGTTGCCCTGACAATATGGCGGGTTTATTGCAATGATATAAAAAAACCTCCACCGCTGGGATGGAGGTATCAAGGTCTGAAGGTGGGATTGGCAATCAGAATGCGTATTCAATACCGACGGAGGCAGTGCGCGGTTTATTGGGGCGTGCGCCATCGGGCAGGCGGGAAACAATCTCATCCCGGTCAAACAGATTGTCCACTTTGGCGTAGACCACGGTGTCCGGATTGACGCTGTAACGGCTGATCAGGTCCACTACAAACAGGCTGTCGGTTCTGCCGAGCCTTGAGCCATTGTCGCAACCGATATTGCTGCATAATCTGTCGGTGTACTTGGCGACCATGTAATTATTCCAGCCCATCGGGGTTTCAAGCCCGGCGCGGAGACTGAAGGTATTTTTGGGTATGTCTGCCAGTCGGTCACCTTTTTCAAAACCGAGAGCCCCTTCATCTTCACTGATTTCAGCCTTGGTATAGGTGTAGGAGAGGTCTACCGGAATCATAAAGTCGCCGGCCTGGAAACGGTTGCCCGCAGTCAGCTCAATGCCCTGGATAACCGCTTCTCCAGTGGTAAAGCTGCCACTGGTATCGCCATTGCTGCAGGGGTTGGCAACTGAACAGTTTTCGGTTTTGTTGTCGAAGTCGCTATAGAAACCGATCATTTCGGCAAAGAAGCTGTTTTCGTTGAAACGGACCCCGGCTTCATAGTTGATGCTGGTTTCCGGATCCTCGCGTTCCGAGGCACCGCCACCCAGGGGTGAAAAGCCACGGTGTACCCCGGCCAGTACCTGCCATTGATCGTTCAGGTCATAGGTAAAGGAAACCCCCGGCAGGAGCTCTTCTGAACGGTTGGACTTTTTACTGCTGATAGTATTGCGGGATTCGTCGGTATAGCGCTCCTCCGACGAATGCACTTTCTCGTAGCGAAGGAATAAATTCAGCGCCAGTGCGTCGGTAACCTGCCAGTTGTCTGTCAGCCAGAATGAAATGGCTTCGGCATCTTCCACGCGATTGTCGCCACTGGAGATCGGGTTGGTGCTCACATAGACCAGCTTGCCATCCACCTGGTCGTAGACATCCACCGGTTGCAGTCGATCCACCTCATCTTCGTGGGCGCGACCACCGATGTTGAGTTGGTGTACACCCAGGTCCACGGCAAAATTCAGTTCCAGGCCGTAGGATTCGTATTCGCGATCATTGTTTTTGTAGGTCAGGCCCGTCATATCGGCGGTACCGTCCAGGATTGCCTGGGCGTTGGCATCGCCCCCGTTGGCCGCGTTGATCAGGGCGCTGCCACCACTCAACTTGAACCAGTTGCGGGAAAACTCATTGTAGTAACCGGTGGCCGTCATCCGCACGCTGTCGGTCAGATCCAGGTTGTAGATGGCACTGTAGCCCTTGTGACGCAGACTCATTTCATCCGGCAGGGACAGTCCGTAACGACGTTTCGGGTTGTCCCTGAAATCGGCGTCGGTGAGTCCGAGGTAGGTCTCATCGGACACTTGCTGTGAATACTGGGCGTTTAACAAAAGACTCTGCCCCTCGACTTCCCACAATAATTTGCCCATGTAGTCTTCGATGTCATTACTGGAATCGCGACCGCTGCGGTCAATTTTTTTGAAGCCGTCTGCATCGCGCTGCACGGTTTCCAGCAGCCAACCGAAGTTCCCCAGTGCGCCGCCACCGAACCTGCCGCCATAGTTCAGATGCAAGTCCCGCATGCCGTCCT
>CATLZI010000143.1 GCA_950063125.1 uncultured Porticoccus sp.
AAAGTTGAGGCCCTGAAACCCCCCGCCGTCGGCGAAGGCAGTAGCCGCCGTACGGCCGAAAAAAAAGCAGCTGAAAACGCATTAGCCGGACTCATCAAGTGACTGAAATAGAATCTATAAAGCGGTGTGGATACGTGGCCATCGTCGGGCGACCAAATGTTGGAAAGTCCACATTGCTGAATCACTTATTGGGTCAAAAAATAAGCATTACCTCACGCAAACCGCAGACGACTCGACAAAATATGCTTGGCATAAAGACAGAAGGTGACTCGCAACTAGTTTTTGTCGACACCCCAGGTCTACATGACAACCAGAGCAAAGCGATCAACCGGTCCATGAATCGCGCTGCTGAAAGTGCAATTCGTGACGTTGATGTTATTGTTTTCGTTGTTGATCGCGCCATATGGACAGAAGCTGACGAAAAGGTCGCGCAGGAAGTAATGAAAAGTAACGTGCCAGTCATTATTGCCCTGAACAAGCTGGACAGGCTGGAGAACAAAGCGGTTCTACTGCCTCATCTGCGAATGTTGACCGAGCGGTTCCCCGAAGCACGACTGATCCCGGTTTCAGCCCTGCAGGGACAGCAACTTGCCCAGCTTGAACGTGCCATTCTTCAGTATATTCCGGAAGGTGTTCATTTCTTCCCTGACGACCAGATTACAGATCGCAGTCAACGCTACATGGTGGCTGAAATTATCCGTGAAAAGATCACTCGTCAACTGGGAGCCGAGCTTCCCTACGAGGTGGCCGTAGAGGTTGAGGAATTCAAACCCTCTGAAAAAATCTGTCATATCAGTGCCCTGATTCTTGTCGAGCGGGATGGTCAGAAGAAAATCATTATCGGTGAAAAAGGCGGCAGATTGAAAAAAATCGGCCAACAGGCTCGCCTCGATATGGAGCGCATGCTGGAATCAAAGGTCATGCTCAACCTTTGGGTAAAAGTGCGTCGCGGATGGTCAGATGACGACCGGGCACTACGCAGCCTCGGCTACGACGATTAACCAGTACGCGGCTATTCACCATCAACGTTAGAATTGGCAATATGTCGATGAGTGGCAGTGATACTATCCGACAAACTGCTAGAGCCTGTATCATCGCGACATGACCAATTTGCGTGTTGACTCAGAGCCAGCTTTTGTTCTCCATACGCGACCCTATCGGGAAACCAGCCAACTGGTAGACTTGTTTTCCCGTCATTATGGTCGTCTGCGAGTGGTCGCCAGGGGATTCCGGCGGCCCAAAAATGGCAGTCGGATACTTGCCCCGTTTACACCGCTACTGGTTGGATGGAGCGGAAAATCAGAACTGAAAACCCTGGTCAGTGCAGAGCACTCCGGGCGTTCACTGATGCTCTCGGGCGAACGTCTGTACAGCGGTTTTTATCTCAATGAACTGCTGATACGGCTACTTGTAGAGCATGATCCTCACCAGTATCTGTTCGACCACTACCTCAATATCATGACGAGTCTCGCCGATGGCGAACCGATTGAACCAGCTCTGCGGCTTTTCGAGCGCAACTTGCTAGATGAGGCTGGCTACGGGGTAATGATCGATACCGATATCGTATCCGGTCACCCGGTATTGCCGGACCAGTGGTACCGGTTGGATCCATCTACTGGGTTTTCCTTCTGTCAACCATCGGCACAGGATAAGACGTCACCTTATCTGTTTTGGGGTAAAGCGTTACTGGCTATCAGCAGTGGTGACTACCAAGACCTGGAGACGGCCAGAGCAGCCAAGCGGCTGATGAGGCTGGCTATTCAGGAGCACCTGGGGAACAAACCCCTGCGAAGTCGTGAGCTTTTTAATCTTCAAAAGACTAACGAGGTTAAAACTTCGTGATTGTTGCGATAGGCACAGACATTGTTCAAGTGGTCAGAATCAGCGAGGCGCTGAATCGTCACGGTCGTGACTTTGCCAGGCGGATACTTTGTCCCCGTGAGCTTGCCCTGTTTGATAGCAAACCCAACCCGGCAGCCTACCTTGCCAAACGCTTTGCCGCCAAAGAGGCGTTGAGTAAAGCACTGGGCACGGGGATTGGCAAAGTCTCCTGGCAAGACATGGAAACTGTCAACGACCCCGCTGGCGCACCCGCAATCCTGCTCACTGGTAATGCCAAAAAATATCTGCGTAAACTGGGTGCCAATAATGTGCTGCTCAGTTTATCCGATGAACGTGATTTTGCGGTCGCCTTTGTAGTCCTCACTCAGACGCAACAGCCATAAACTCTCGTGTGAATCGCTCGACATAACAATTTGGCTGGCATTTATATGCAAACAATCTTGATCTGTCGTCTGTTCCGCCAAGACAAGCAGACCATGGGTGGCTAAAATAACAGCCTGTTTAGTGAATATTGAATTCTTCCTGTTGCCGGAAAACTGATGATCTATCCAACCATTGAATCCTGTATTGGTGAAACTCCGCTGGTTCGGCTACAACGACTTCCGGGAGACACCAGTAACGTTATTCTGGTAAAGCTGGAAGGCAATAATCCCGCTGGATCGGTAAAAGACCGGCCAGCAATCAGCATGATTCAGCATGCCGAAGCGAGAGGGGAGATCAAACCGGGCGATACACTTATCGAAGCAACATCGGGCAACACCGGTATCGCACTGGCCATGGCCGCAGCCATCAAAGGTTACCGGATGATCCTGATCATGCCGGAGAACAGCACTGAAGAGCGCAAGGCGGCCATGCAGGCTTATGGGGCGCAGCTTATCCTGGTCAGCCGGGAACAGAGCATGGAGGGTGCCAGAGACCTTGCAACAGCGATGGAGCAACAGGGCAAGGGAATCGTCCTGGACCAATTTGCCAACAGTGATAATCCACTGGCTCATTATGAACATACCGGCCCGGAAATCTGGCGACAGAGTGGCGGAAAGATTACTCATTTCATCAGCTCCATGGGCACTACCGGCACCATTATGGGTGTGTCCCGCTACCTCAAAGAGAAAAACCCCGGCATTCAGATTATTGGTTTACAACCGGAGGAAGGGGCGAGTATTCCCGGCATTCGACGTTGGCCACAGGCCTATCTGCCAACTATATTCGATAGTGCGCGTGTCGATCGTGTGATGGATATAGGACAACAGGAGGCGGAGGACTGCATGCGGGCACTTGCGCGGCAAGAGGGCATATTTTGTGGTGTTTCCTCGGGCGGCGCTGTGGCCTCTGCACTGCGGTTATCCCGTGAAGTAGAGCATGCAGTAATCGTGGCGATTATCTGCGATCGCGGTGATCGCTATCTTTCATCGGGACTTTATCAGGAAGATCAAAAACTGTAGTTTGCATGCTGACACCGTTGCATGACCTTATACAACGTGCACAATTTCTGCAAAGGTCAACGTTAGTTAAGACAGCTATTCCTCCAGTTGAATAAGCCTTCTGGCCTGGCATACAAATAATTCAGACGAGAGCTGTTTATGGTACAGGTCAGAAACCATCACCCCGTTCAGGAGCAGGGGGCGGTAAAAATAGACTGCTGGGTCGACGATCTCCTCCGTGACAAAGCCTTCGCCGAAGCAGGTGCCAGGGATATCCTGATCGCTGCCTGTGAATTGGCGCGCGATGCAGAAGAAAAATCAGGCAGTGAACGCTGGACACCTACTGTCAGCAGTTTCAGAACCGGCCTCGAAATGGCCGAAATTCTCACTGAACTCCACCTTCATGATATCGCCAGTTTGGTTGCTGCCATTCTGTACCGGGTTGTAAGAGAAGGGCGCCTTCCCATCACAACGGTTAGAAATCGCTTTGGTGACCCAATTGCTGCTCTCATTGAAAGCGTCCTGAAAATGGCGGTTATCAGTACCATGCGTGCTGACAGCGAAGGTGCCGTGTTTGGTCACACGGCGACTCAGCAGGCATCAAAAATCCGGGAAATGCTGGTTTCTATTATCGATGATGTACGTGTGGCCTTGATTAAACTTGCAGAGCGCACCTGTGCTATTCGGGCACTGAAAACAGCCACCGATGAAAAACGTCAGCGCGTTGCCCGTGAAATTTTTGACGTTTATGCGCCCTTGGCGCACAGACTCGGTATTGGCCAACTCAAATGGGAGCTGGAAGATCTGGCATTTCGCTATCTGGAGCCAGAAGAGTATAAGCAGATCGCACGATTGCTTGATGAACGTCGTATGGATCGTCAGCACTACATCAACCAGATGATCGATACACTCCATTCAGAGCTGGAAAAGGCGGGCATCAAGGCACAGATCGCTGGCCGAGCAAAGCATATTTACAGCATCTGGAAAAAAATGCAGCGCAAGGATGTTGGCTTTTCACAAATTTATGACATTCGTGCAGTGAGAGTCCTGGTACCTGAGGTGGCGGACTGTTACACGGTACTCGGTATTGTTCATGGCCACTGGCGCAATATTCCCAATGAGTTCGATGATTATATTGCCTTCCCCAAGGAAAATGGCTATAGATCCCTGCACACAGCTGTAATTGGTCCCGGGGGCAAGGTGCTGGAAATCCAGATTCGGACCCGTGAAATGGATGATGAAGCTGAGTTGGGCGTCTGTTCTCACTGGCGTTATAAAGGCACCGATACCAGGGTCACAAACCGCAGCTACGAAGAAAAAATTGCCTGGCTGAGGCAGGTTCTGGAATGGCACGAGGAAATCGAGGAAGACCATGTCAAAGAACTGATTAACCGGGACAGCACAACTGATCGGATATACGTGTTTACACCTGAAGGCCATGTGGTCGATTTGCCTGCTGAATCATCTCCACTGGATTTTGCCTACCGTATTCACACATCGATTGGTCATCGCTGCCGGGGCGCCAAGGTAAACGGCAAAATAGTCCCACTGAATGCGTCATTGCGCACCGCTGACCAGGTAACCATCCTTACAGGCAGGCAGGAGTCACCCAGTCGCGACTGGTTATCACCAGCGTTGGGCTATATTCACTCAGCCCAGGCCCGATCCAAGATACAGCAATGGTTCAGAAAACAGGACCACGAAAAAAATGCACAGGCCGGTAAATCCATACTGGATCGCGAGTTACGTCAATTAAATATCAAACAGGTGAATCTGGAGTCAGTTGCAGAGAAGTTCAACAAACATGGAGAGGATGGGCTCTACGCCGCTATCGGTGCGGGTGACATCAGTGTAACTCAGGTTGTGAATGCCATTCTGGCGATGCTTGACCTGAATAAAAAACCCGAAAAACCTGTTTTCATCACGCCGCCGAAAGCCAGTCGTTATCAGGAATCCGATATTTATATCTATGGCGTGGGCAACTTGCTGACTCACATTGCCGGTTGCTGCAAGCCTGTACCTGGCGATGAGATCGTCGGTTATATCACTAATAGTCGGGGCGTTTCAGTACACCGCAAGGATTGTGGAAAAATTCTTCGCCTGCAAAATGTTGAACCGGAAAGGGTCATTGAGGTCAGCTGGGGTGGTGAACCGAAAAAGGTTTATCCTGTGAAAATTGCAGTTGAATCCTACGACAGGAGTGGCTTGTTACGTGATATCAGTGCGGTTCTGGATAAAGCAGGGCTTAATATTCTAGCCATGTCTTCGCGCAGCGATCAGGGCAGAAAAGGCGTTTCCGTCAGGATGGAAGTTACCCTGGAAGTCATGAATATTAATGAGTTGAGTAATGTCATGACAAAATTGAGACAAATTCCGAATGTTACTGGCCTGCAACGTATTGATGAGGGCTAATCTATGGCAGGTACCACCTATACCATCGACAATTTATGCTATCTAATGGAGCGACTTCGCAGACCGGGAACCGGCTGCCCTTGGGATATGAAACAGACTTTTAAAACTCTAGCCCCCTATACACTGGAGGAAGCCTACGAGGTCATTGATGCCATAGAACATGGGGATTACGGCCA